>CAYGWI010000046.1:0-5739 GCA_964353715.1 uncultured Dehalococcoidales bacterium
GGTAATCAACAAGACACTGGATGAGCTACGCCGCCAGATGGCACAGCGACTCAATCTGGTTGACGCTAATCTAGCGGCTTTTGCCTTCGTCGTTGAATTCCCTTTTTTGGAATGGAATGAAGCTGAGAACCGTTGGGAACCCATGCACCATCCGTTTACGGCTCCTCGATGGGAAGATGTCTCACTTCTTGATAGCGAGCCGGCCAGAGTTCATGGTCAACACTATGATGTAGTGTGCAACGGCTGCGAACTTGGAAGCGGCAGCATCAGAATCCATAACAGGCAGTTTCAGGAGAGAGTATTTGGTCTTCTCGGTTACAGCAAGGAAGAAACGGAGAGCCGATTTGGAGGTTTCTTAGAGGCACTGGAGTATGGAGCGCCGCCTCACGGCGGTATTGCCATAGGTCTGGACCGTTTAGTGATGTTACTGGCTGGCGAGCGCAGTATAAGGGAGGTCATTGCTTTCCCGAAAAATCAAAATGCCGTTGATGTGATGTTGGACAGCCCTTCTTATGTTGACAAGCATCAACTCGACGGATTGAACCTCAAGCTAAAGCAGGATGTTCTTCGCCGGAATGACAAGGAATGAGATATGAAGATAAGTGCCGAAAACTTGGAAAGTTGCCGGATAGCTCTCAATATAGAGGCTGAAGCCAGTGAGTTAGACAAATCACTGGATGAAGCTTATCATCGCCTCGTTAGGGAAGTGTCCATACCCGGTTTTCGCAAAGGCAAAGCCCCGAGAGCGATTCTGGAGCAACGCATAGGGAAAAAGAGCTTGTTGGAAGAAGCATTGGAGCATCTTATACCGGAGCTCTACAAGCAGGCGATAAAATCTCAGGCACTTGAACCCATCGCTGAACCAGAACTGGAGGTTACTCAAACGGAGCCGTTGATTTTCAAAGCCATAGTGTCTCTCAGGCCAGAGGTCAAGCTTGGCGATTACCATGACGTGAAACTGGAGGCCAGCCCGCAAGCAGAAGTGACCGACAAAGAAGTTGCCGCTGCCATGGAAGAACTCCGGCAGAGACAAGGAGCATGGGTGCCTGCAGACCGTCCCGCAGAGCTGGGTGACCTGGTTACTATGGATATCCAGGCCGACGCGGGCGGGAAACCCTGGTTGAATCACAAAGACATATTGTACGAGATGAATAAGGACTCACGTTCACCGGTGCCGGGATTCGCCTCCTGTTTGCAGGGCTCTGAGAAGAATAGGGAGAAGACCTTCAACCTGACTATTCCTGATGACTATCCCGTTAAAGAGATGGGTGGCAAGGAAGGCGCTTTCAAAGTCACTGTTACCGAAATAAAAGAGAAGCAGTTGCCGGAGCTCAATGACGAACTGGCTAAGGGTGGAGGCTACGATAATCTGGGGGACATGAAGGAGAAGTTGGCTGCTGATTTAAGAAGCAAGGCTGAGGCCGGGAATCGTGCGGAGTTGAAGCAAAAAGCGCTTGACGCTGTGGTGGAAAGGAGCGAGGTAAAATACCCCCCTATTCTGGAGGATGAGGAAATCGATGGATTCCTCAGAAGCGAGGCACAGCGCCTGGGTTTCAAAGAGATAGGTGATTACCTGAAGAGAACTAATAAGACGGAGGAGGAGATCAAACAAGAGCTGCGTCCTGCAGCAAAGAAGCGTCTTACTCAAGGTCTGGTGTTGGGGAAATTAGCCGGAGAGGAAAAGATTGAAATTAGTGCCTCAGAGGTGGATAATAAGATAGACGAGATTGTCAAAGATGCTGGAGATAAAGAGAAGGCCAGGCAGTTCTTCTCACTGCCCCAGTTCAGACAATCAATTGAACAATCATTGCGTACTCAAAAGACGATGGATCGATTACTAGAGATAGCCGCTGGCAACAGCAAAGATATGACAAAGGGGGAATGATGGAAATAAAATCTCAAGTGATAATTCCTACGGTAACGGAAAGCAGTGCCCGAGGCGAGCGTATTTTCGACATATATTCTCTGCTGCTCAGGGAAAGGATCGTTTTTCTGGGCACACCGATCAACGATCAGATAGCCAATCTTATTATTGCTCAGCTTCTCTATTTGGAGAGAGAAGACCCGGAAAAGGACATAAACCTCTATGTCCATTGCCCGGGCGGCATTATCAGCGCTGGCCTGGCTATTTACGATACCATGCAGATTCTTCGCTGCCCTATATCTACCATTTGTGTTGGGTTGGCAGCCAGCATGGGTACCGTGCTTCTTTGCGCCGGAACCAAAGGCAAGAGGTATGGTTTGCCCAATTGCACGATACATCTGCACCAGGCCGCTGGCGGTGCCCAGGGGCAGGCAGCGGATATTGAAATTGCGGCCAGAGAAATAATGAGGATACAGGAAACGATACGTAACATCATAGCTAAACACACCGGTCAGCCGGTGGAAAAGATTGCCCACGACACCGACAGGGACTTCTATCTGAGCGCCGAACAAGCAGTGGAATACGGCATTATAGACCGGATACTGAGCAAGCCCGTCAAAAAGTAGAGTAGAGACACTGCGGCTAACAACGTCGAGGATGTCGGGCAGGTCGCTCCATCCGATGAGTGCTGCCTGTAGAAGCCGGGAAGTCTCTTGGCTTTAATCAATTGATGGTATGGTTGCTGGGATGGCAGGCTGGATGGAATCAGGTGCCGCGATTCATACTGCCGGCGGAGCACTCGGGGGATTGGACGAAGGAGGCTTGGTTGCCATCATTCTCGTGTCCATAGTTGCCATTGTCGCTTTCGTGTGGATTTTCCGCGAGACCGGAAGGCGGGATTGAGCAAGTTACGTTCGACTGGTTCGGCAGCCTCTTCTCTAACCAACTGCCACATTGTTTCAAGCCCTTCGCTCTTTGTTATCCCGAGTGAAGCAATCTCGTGGCGCTCAGGGTAGATTGCGGGAAAGACCTCCAGACGCGTGTCTTTTTATCTTGGCCCATGTGCTAGCCAAATGAATCAGGTAGCTAGATCGCAGTCCGAATATCTTCCCCTGAGCTAAGGAATCCAGGAAATCCCCGGGGCCATCAAATTCGGCCATCTCCACATAAGCCCGGCCAATTTCGCCCAAAGTATGGGCATCGCTGCCAGCGCTGGCAGCCTTTCCCTGTTCTTTGGCGAGCATCCGTGCTTTGCGGATGCTACTGGAGAAAGGCGTGCGCGAATTATAGGCTTCAATGATGTCGACCTGGGACAAGATTTCCATCGAGGTCAGCACGCTGGCGTGCCGGAGAAGGGACCTGCCAAATGGGTGAGGAATTGCCACCAGCCCCCCCTGGTTTCTGATTTGCGATATTGCCTGCTGAGCGGACAATCCTTGACGAATCCCTTCACTAAGAAAGAGCCCCATCACTTCACCTGCGGTCGTCGCTATCTCTTCAGCAACGATTACCTTGAATGGCGCGATTTCCCTTAGCTTCAAGGCACCAGCTATAGTGTTGTGATCAGCTACAGCCACACAGTCTATGCCCAACTCAACGCAACGGGTCACTATTTTCTCTAAAGGTGTGAGACAGTCTATCGAATAGCACGTGTGGATGTGTAAATCAGCCTTTATCAATCAGCTTCCCCAAGTCTCAGCTAACCTTCTCTGAGTATGCTCCCGTGCGTGTGTTGATTTTCACGATGTCGCCCGTGTTAATGAAAAGAGGGACCTGAATAGTCACTCCCGTTTCAAATTTGGCGGCTTTGGTTCCGGCTGTGGCCCTATCTCCCTTGAAGCCAGGGTCTGTCTCCGTAACCCGAAGCTCCACCGAAGCGGGTAGCTCTATGGCTACTGTCTCTCCTTTACAGGTCAGGATCTCTAGCTCCAGGCCCTCCTTCAGATATTTTGTATCATCTCCTACCTGAGCGGAAGTCAACACAATCTGTTCGTAGGTTTCGTTGTCCATGAAGTTATAGAGGTGGCCGTCGCTATAAAGGTACTGGACGGGGCGATGCTCCAGAAATACTGCTGCAACTTTGTCCCCTGACTGGAAATTCTTCTCCACGAAATTCCCAGTACGAACACCACGAAGCTTCAGCTTAACCACTGGCTGCCGTTGCTGCATCTTAGAGTGCTGGTATTCCAGGACCTGGTATATTTCACCGCCTAGCTCTATAACGACTCCCTTTCTCAATTCTCCGGCATCAATCATTTGGTGACCTCCCGGTGATACATTCTGCCCTCAGCGCTGGTTTTGTCGCTGGTTGTCGAGACTGATAGCTGCAAGCTACTTTCCTGCCTTGGTGAGCACTCTGGCTCTGCCATCTTCCAAAACTACCATGTCTTCAATTCTAACACCGCCCTGTCCAGGAAGGTAGATTCCAGGTTCTGCGGTGAACACCATGCCGTCTCCGAGTGAGTCAGAGGAACTGAGACCAAGCCTGGGATATTCGTGTACGGCTAACCCAACGCCGTGTCCTAGACCGTGTCCAAAGGCATGTCCATAGCCCGATTGTTCGATAACACTTCGAGCTAACTGATCCGCCTGCGAAGCAGCGATTTCTGATTTCATCCCTTGCACGGCAGTGGTTTGGGCTTTGAGGACTATATCATAAATTTCCTGAAAGGTTTTGTTTGCTCTGCCTAAGAACAAAGTGCGACTGAGATCGCTGCAATAGCCGTCGACTCTGGCTCCCATATCAATTATTACCGGTTCGCCAGGGCAAATTGCTTTCTCTGTAGGTCGAGCATGAGGCAATGCTGAATTGGGGCCTGAAGCCACAATGACTTCAAAAGCTATTCCTTCACTGCCTTTCTGGCGAAGGTTCTTTTCTATCTCCCAGGCCACCTCCTTTTCCGTCATGCCAGGGCGAATCATGTCTCTTGCCTGCTCGAAAGCAGTATCGGCTAGTTCTACGGCTTTTGTGATAAGTGCCAGTTCTTCGGGTTCTTTTATGGAGCGAAGGTGTTCTACTATGCCGGTCGTAGGAACAAGCTCAAGATTAATTCGCCTGGTCTTTATTGCCTCGGCAAGCCTCCGATGACCGTCATAGGAAACAAGATTGGCCTCGAAGCCCAGTTTGTGCCAGCCCAAATCGGAGACCATGCCGGGAAGCCAGTCGTGCATGTCTTGCTTGATCCGGATGATCTCAAAATCTGGCGACTCTCCCCTGGCCTGCTCCACATACAGAAAGTCAAGGGCTAGAATAGCTTTCCGTCCGGAGATAAGTAGCCATCCGGAGCCGGTAAACCCGGAAAGGTAGCGAAGGTTCTCTGTTTGAGAGATCAGGAGGGCGTCCAGTCCCTTCTCGGCTATGGATTTTCGTAGCTTTTGTACTCTCTTCATTTTCGAGTTTCTCTTTTTGCCTTCCACGATTCTATTCGTCATCTCGGCTCTCCTTTTACCTGTGAAGCTCTCTATCGTGCCTGCTAGACGGTTACGATGCTTAGGGTGGTAATCTCTTTAGAAGATCTGCGCTCCTCGTGTTACAGACAAACAAAGACCCCACGTCCGCTGGGACGTGAGGCACTGCGCCTCAATCATGGGGCCTTACCAGAGCAAGCCCCACTCCAGTTGAAAGAAAGCGGCAATTTGCCGCCTTTTTGGCCAGAATCCAGGGTTGGTTTGATTCTCGTGTCCCATGTGTCGTTGCCAGAATGGATTATAGTCCGCTTCTATAGTGATGTCAATCTCGAAATGGTGAGCATCGACAGCATTGCGTAACAGGTCCGGTGTGTTAATTTCTTAACATTTCTGGTATACAATTAGAGGGCGCTGGAGAATCGCCAGGAGGCTAGGGATGGCAGACAAGAAAGTTCTGGTAGTTGATG
>CAYGWI010000047.1:0-5453 GCA_964353715.1 uncultured Dehalococcoidales bacterium
CTTCCCAGCTATCGAAGCTGGCCTTAAGAGAGGCAAAAGCCCTTCCCGAATTGGCGTCCGAGGTATTCTGCGACAGTATGGTCCCTATAAGCACGTCAATGGGGTCTCTGTTGGGCTGCCAGCGGCAAGAGCCGTATTCCTGTTCCAGAAGCTTGATGACTTTTTCGATAGCCACTGGCTCAAAAATACCACGTCGGAGCCTCTTGATGCAAAGAAAACTCACTTCCACTTGTTGGCTTAGACGCTCTAGAAGGGAGTGTGCCCCGATCAGAACGTCTGTCAATGTTATTCTGAGGAGTGCCGACTCGTCGGGACGACGAAGAATCTCAGAGATGCTTCGCGGAGTTTATCCTGAACGGGGTCAGATTGTTCGCTTCGCTCAGAATGACAAGAAGCGAAGGGCTCAGAATGATATATCTATCCTGTCATTGCGAGGAGCGAGATTTCTCGCTTACGCTTCGGAACAGGCTCCGCAATTTCCGCCCCCACCTGTCATTGCGAGAAGCCGTAGGCGACGAAGCAATCCAAGTGAGATTCTCTGGGCTGCGGATTGCCACGCCCCGACAAGTCGGGGCTGGCAATGACAAGAAAGTGAAATATGTGACCCTCACTCTTGTGTCGTGATTTCTGCAAACCACTTCATACTCCTCCGAAGTTTATGATAGTGTATCCTTGGAAGCCGATGTACAAAGTGGTCTTGGATATGGACCCCGGCATTGATGATGCCCTGGCTTTGGTCCTGGCATTGAAGTCGCCTGAAGTCCAGGTTCTGGGCATCACGGCGGTGGCAGGCAATGCTTCTGTGGAAATGACCAGCGCCAATGCTCGACGGGTGTTGGAATACCTGAATGCCAAGAGTATCCCGGTAGCGATGGGGGCGGCAAATCCCTTGAGGCACCCGTTGGACGATGCCTTGAGTTATCATGGCCTGGACGGACTGGGCAGCTGTGATTTGCCTCCTCCCAAGCTGTCGCTGTACCCTGTTAAAGCCTGGGATTTTCTTGCCCGATCGGTTCTGGATGCTCCTGGTGAGATTACTCTGGTAGCCACGGGACCCCTGACCAACGCAGCTCATGCTTTTGAGCTTCATCCCGAACTGCCCGGACTGCTGGCCAGGCTGGTTCTTATGGGAGGTGCCTATGGTGTTACGCCCTACGGCAAAGGGAATCGCACTCCCTTCGCCGAGTTCAATATCTGGCAGGATCCTGAAGCTGCTCACATAGTATTCAATTGTGGGGCGGACATCTCTGCAATAGGGCTGGATGTAACCATGGATCCCGCGGCTTGCCTGACCAGCCAGCATCTGAAGCAAATCAAGACCGGGCATACACCGGCTGCACATCTTGCAGCCCAACTGGTAGAATACGACGTGAAATACCATGGATGTTGTAGAATGCATGACCCGCTGGCTTTGGCAGTGTTGCTGGATGCTTCTTTGCTCGACTTCACATTGACGAGGGTGAAAATAGTCGAAGGAAATAGCTGGGATAGAGGAGTCACTCGTATCTTAGCTCCTGATAGCTGTCAGCTATCAGCTAATAGCTGTCAGTCGATACACGTAGCCTCTGCTGTGGACGGCCCTCGTTTTCTGAAGCTATTTCTAGCACGCATACTGGAGGAGTAGAATTAACTGCAAGACTTCTCGTTATCCTCCCTCCTCTCGTGGGAGGGAGTTAGAAGGAAGGAGAATTCAATTCACCCTCACCGTTTTCCTCTCCCGCTCGCCTGCTAGAGTCATACGGCGACCAGGTCAAGGGAGAGGAGGCATGAACTTGCGGAGGGTTAGCACAAGATGGTCAGCCTGGTAGTATGCGGCGCCATAAACTGGGATATCAGCTGCTTCGTAGACCGGTTGCCGGTGCCCGGTGAAAAAGTCAGTGCGGAACATATCACCCGTGTATCGGGAGGAACGGGAGGCAATGTCGCTGTGGCCGCAGCCCGGATTTTGGCGACCAAGGAAGTTGCTCTGATAGGCGCTCTGGGAAGGGATGATATTGCTCGCCAGCAACTTGGCATATTGGAGGACGAGGGAATCGTCACCACGGGAATCCACCAAATTGCGGGAGAGGAATCGGGACAGGCCCATATACTGGTTGACCGGGCGGGGGAGAACGTTATTGCCAGCCATCCAGGGGCAAACGCGAGGCTCGCTCTGAAACACTTGAAAGGAATAGAGGTTAGGCGGCAGCTACGGGAGTGTCGGGGCATAGTTCTCACTGACCCTCCTTTAGAGGTAGCGAAGGAGTTGATAAACGTGGCCAAGCGGTATGACATCCCCGTGTTGTGGGACCCGGGAATTCTGATAGGCCCGAATCGGGAAGTATTGCTCTCTCTTGCCAGAGAGGCCGATGTTATCTTCCTGAACGAAACAGAGGCGAGTGCTCTGCTGGGAGCCGAAAAGCCAGATCTGAAGCTGCAGCGACTGCAGGAGCTAGGCTTTGATAACCATATAGTCCTCAAACTTGGTGCTCGAGGAGCTGTCATGCTCGGGCCGGCTAGCGGTACACTGATTGAAATCCCTGCCCTGCCACTTAAGGAGCTCGGTCTGAATGTGATTAGCGCAGTTGGTTGTGGGGATGTCTTCGCCGGGGTCTTTGCGGCCTACCGTGTCATGGGAAGCAGCCTCGACCAGTCACTTGTAATGGCCAGTGTTGCCGCCGGCATGAACGCCACCCGACCTGAGACCAGGGGCAGCCCCGATCGAGCATCCCTGGAGGCCATGGAACAACGATCGCGCAATCTTGGGTTCGCGCTTCGGGAATCCAGAGCTCTAAGAACTACCGAGCGACTTTCTCGATAAGATGTCTGAATTCCGGAGTCAACTAAAGACAGGCCTCCACGCAGGAATCAGAAAGGGGTGGAGGGGTTTTGTCTGGATATGCAAAATCATTGTCCCTGTCTCCTTTGCTGCAGCGCTCATTCAGTGGAGTGGCTGGCTCAGTGAAATAGATTTCCTGCTACACCCACTGATGAGCGTGATCAATCTGCCCGCCGCAGCAGCATTGCCAATCATCGTCGCAATGACAGTAAGCTTTTACGCAGGGGTCGCCATCATGGTGGTACTTCCCCTCACTAGTGAGCAAACTATCTTGATCGCCTTGTTCATAATGATTGCCCACATGCTCATTGTTGAAGGCATAGTCCAACATAAATCTGGTTTGAATGTTATCAAAGCAACCTTAGTTCGTATCAGCGGAGCCGTTTTGTCTGTGTTCATTGTCTCCCAGTTTTTCGCTGATACCAGCCAGAGCATTAGTTTGCTAGCCAGCCCTGCAATTCAGCCCCCGTTTGTTGAGGCTCTGAGGACTTGGGCTATTGACACATTGCGCTTATGCGGCAGGGTTTTCGTAATCATCATGCTAGTCATGATGGCGCTCCATGCTTCAGAATCTTTGGGATGGATCAAGTATCTGGTCAAGTTTTTCAGGCCGTTGATGAAGGTCCTCGGGCTTTCCGATCAAGCAGCAACGATGTGGGTGACGGCCGCCGGTTTCGGCCTGCTATATGGGAGCGCGGTTATTATGGAAGAGGCTAAGAAGGGAGATTTGACAAAGGAAGAACTGGAACATCTTCAAATCTCGATCGGCATTAACCATAGCGTAGTGGAAGAAAGTGCCTTATTCCTGGTGTTAGGAGTAAATCCTTTATGGTTATTTATACCCCGGTTTGTCGCAGCCATAATAGCGGTTCACGCTCTCCGCGGCATACAGTATCTTAAGCGCAAGTTACTTCCTAGGTGAGTCGTCATAGCATCGCCATGGTAGATCGGTGCTTTAAGTCTGAAATTTGACAGCGCCCGACCGGGCCAATTTGGAGGAAGTGGCAAAGCGCAGCCGCAAGCTCGGCTTCGCGGTTCAAAAGCGCAGGCTGTTTTGAGATGCAGGCTGTCTTGAAAGATCCATACTTCATGCCACCTCCCGTCAGCCTCGAACAGCTGCCTTCCGTAAGTGCCGGACAGGTTCGTCTCACTGCATTACTCCTCCACAACCTCGACGACTTTGTTCTTGCTCCTGAAGCCGCTGAGAATCCGGACCTGGCTCTTAGGGACACCGAAATGCTCTGCCAGTAATCTGACGACTGCCTGGTTGGCCTTGCCTTCCCTGGGAGGCTCCTTCACTTTGACTATGAAGCTATCGCTTTCTTGGCTGACCTCTTCGGTCCTGGAATTGGGCTTCACCTTAACCTGGATTATCATTTACTATCTCTCCCCATATTCCTTGGTTACGTAATTCTACCAGTCCAGTAGGCCTGATTTCGTTGCTCAGGGGCCTTTTGCTGTGGGCAAATACCCGGATATAGTTGCCGGTCAACCCCGAGTACGTGCCACTTCCGGGCTTGGTTTCTTGCTCCCACAGAACTGACATAGTTTGCCCCAAGAACTGCTCACAGAAGCGGCGCCAGCAGCTTCGAGATAGCTCCAGCATCCGCTGGTTGCGCTCCCGCTTGACCTTGTCTTCTATCTGCTTGGGCATCCTGGCTGCTGCTGTCTCGGGGCGTGGTGAAAAGGGAAAGACGTGGATGTTGGCAAAGCCAGCTTGCCGGCAAAAAGAGTGGCTCTGTTCAAACTCTGCATCGCTTTCCCCGGGGAAACCAACCATGATATCTGTGGTGATAGCCGCATCTGGTATCTTCTGTCTAATCAAATCTATTGTTTTCTGATATTGGTCCAGAGAGTAGCTCCTCTTCATCCTTTGCAGCACGGTCTCACTGCCGCTTTGTAGCGCCAGGTGGAAATGCCGACAGAGCTTTTCATCTTGCCACAGGGCGAGAAGTTCAGAGGATATTTCTGAAGGCTGCAAAGACGAGAGACGCAATCTCTCGATGCCCGTGTCGTGGAGAATACGCTGAACCAGATCCCTGAGGCTAGTGCCATTGTCTTCATAGCTGCCGACCTTTGTTCCGGTAAGAACAACTTCTTTGTAGCCTAAGGCCACTTTTTGCTTGACTTCGTCAATTATCCGAGAAGCGGGCAAGGAATATTCGCGAGGTCTGACTTCAGGCACAATGCAGTATGTGCAAGGGCCGTGACAGCCATCTTGAATTTTTATCAGGCTGCGAGTCCTGACGGTGGCGGCAAGCGGCGAGATTGCTTCGCTGCTCTCGCAATGACGTAAAGGGCTCCTTCCAAGGACGAAAGAGGGCGTTGGCAACGATAAGCTTGTCACAATCTCAAGCAAGTGCTCCTTCTCTGTGTTATTAACTACGAGGTCAGCAAGCGGGGCTAGATCCGGACGACTTCTTTTGGCATAGCAGCCGGTGGCGACAATCAGGGCGTGGGGATTCCTGCGCCTGGCCAGCCTGAGCCAGTGACGTGACTTGCGATCGGCGATGTGAGTGACTGTGCAGGTATTGGCAATATAAATGTCGGCCACATCGTTCGGGGACACAAGTTGAAATCCCGACTGACTAAATTGGCCGACGAGGGACTCTGTTTCTGCTTGATTGAGCTTGCA
>CAYGWI010000048.1:0-5382 GCA_964353715.1 uncultured Dehalococcoidales bacterium
TGTTTCTATCTAACAGAAGTGTAGGCATGAATTGTTAAACCTCCTGACTGCTATGGAAATTTCGCCTATCGAATTTACTCCATTTTGACAGCCCGGTCAAGCCACGAATCATTTCCTATCTGCTGGTGACCCGTGATTCTGATGGGCGCTATGAACGCTAAGGGGCGAATCCAATTTCGCCTGTGCCATCGGTCCCGGAAAGCGCCCAAGTGCAGAGACATCATAGCAATCAGGCCCCTTACGAATCAGGCATTATGTCCTCAGAATACCGACAGACTCTTATCGAGGTGTCGCGTCGCCGTGCTCCAGAAACGCACACGGGCCAGGTATCCCCGGCCCGTGTATGTCCATGATCAAACCGGCATTATCTACTCGGTCTGATTTTTCTGTAGCAATCGCTGCAATAGACCGGTTTGCCGCTGGTAGGCTCAAAAGGCACTTGGGTCTCTTTGCCGCACTGGGCGCATGTGGCAGAGAACATCTGGCGCGGGGCCCCCCCGTAGCTGCTGCCACGACTTCCATTCCGCTCTGTCTTTCTTGCCTGTCGGCATGAGGGACAGCGCTTGGGCTCATTCGTATAGCCCTTGGATTGATAGAACTCTTGTTCCTCAGCGGTGAAGCTGAAGTCGGTCGCACAATCGGAGCACTGGAGCGTTTTAGCCTGAAAACTCATTGGATGACCTCCTTTTTCAAAAATTTAGTTAGAGCCTGGGTCATCCAATACTTGATATGAATCCAATAGAATCCCAAGAAGCTTGTAATAACCTAAACCTAAACTATTAGGCACATCATACACCGATCATTGAGGTTGTCAAGTCCCTGAAGCCGTTCATGGGATTAGTGACACGTCCTTCTTTCTTTCTTCTTGTTGATGGACCTTAGGGAATTCCCTGGCAGTGAGGTGCCCTGGTGCCTAGCAGGGTCAAACAGCATTAGAGACCTCTTTTTTCTAACAAGGATTGGAGCAGTTCTCCTATCTCAAGGCCTGTGTTCGCTACCTCATGGGATTCCTCAGTGTGCATGCTTTGCGCTTCTTCCGGATGTCCATTAAGCTTGGGGCAACGGGGCGGCAACACGAATAGTTTTATACCTCTCCTTTGGCATTCCGCCTGGAGGGAGTCCTGAAACCCAGAAACCTCGTCTACTTGAATGACTCTGATGGAAAACGGCAGCCGTCTCAGTAGAGTATCCATGAAAGCAGCTGCAGTGTGAGAGCCTACTCCGGTATGAGCCTCCAAAACATCCCACCTTGAGATAACATCTCTAGCAGCAAGATGTTTAAGTACCACGTCAGGTAAAGGTCTCACATCAACTGCATCCGCCTCTGCGATATCTCCTGACTCCCCAACGACATAATCGCTGGGTTTTCTACCGCATAGGGGCGCAGCCTCTGGCTCTTCTGGGCTGTCCTAGGCTATTACCCCCAGTTCTTGCCCGACTTTCGCGAATTTCTGCAGAGCAAAAGCCAGGTCCTCCCTACTGTGGGCTGCCGAGATCTGAATTCTGATTCGAGCCTGGTCTCTCGGAACAACCGGATAACTGAAGGCAATCACATAGATCCCCTCTGCCAGAAGCCTCTCTGCCATCCGGCCAGCTTTCTTGGCATCATAAAGCATGATTGGGACTATCGGGTGACTGCCCGGCTTTATAACAAAACCGAGCTTGGTGATCTCTCTCCTGAAGTAGGCGGTGTTCTCCTCAAGTCTCTTACGCAAGTCCGAGGCTCGGCCAATCATCTCCAGCACTTTGATGCCCGTAGCTACAATTGATGGTGACACAGTATTGGAGAAGAGATATGGCCGTGAGCGCTGTCTCAGAAGCTCAATCATCTCCTTCCGGCCACTGGTGAACCCTCCGGTAGCACCACCGAGGGCCTTGCCCAGCGTGCTGGTAATAACGTCAACTCTCTCTTCCACTCCACAGTACTCGGGAGTGCCCCGCCCGCCTCGGCCAAAGAACCCGGTGGCGTGAGAATCGTCAACCATGACCAAGGCGGTGTATTTTTCAGCAAGATCGCAGATTTCCTTGAGTCTGGCCACATCGCCGTCCATGCTGAAGACGCCATCGGTGGCAATCATCCTGAAACGTCTACCTTGAGTCTCTTTCAGGTGTTTCTCCAAGTCAGTCATATCTGAATGTTTGATAACGCGATTCTCCGGAAACTCGATTGATCCTGAACCGAGTTTCTTCTTGTGGACCATTCCCCAGAGCCGTACGCCGTCAATTATAGTGGCATGGTTTAGTTGATCACTTATCACTGCGTCCTCGGGGCCAAGCAGAACCTCGAACAAGCCTTCGTTGGCGGCGGCACAGGAAGAATAAAGGATCGTGTCCTCCGTCCTCAAAAACTCGGAAATCCTTCCTTCCAGCTCCTTGTGAATGTCCTGGGTGCCACAGATAAAGCGAACCGAGGACAGACCGTGACCTCTCTCATCAAGGGCTTTCTTGGCCACAGCAATCAACTCTGGGTCATCCGCCAGGCCCAGGTAGTTGTTCGCGCACAGATTGAGGACCTCCCCTTCCTTCACCTTGATTCTTGGCCCCTGTGGCGAACAGATGACCCTTTCTTCCTTGTAGAGGCCGCCCTCCTTGATAGACTTAAGCTGACCCTGGAGATACTCCTTCACTTCCTTCGAATACATGTTTGCCTCCGTTGTTAAGGAATCAAAATGACCTTTCCTGAAGTCTTCGGCCTTTGAGTCATGAAACCGAATCCCTTTTCGAATTCCTCCAGACGCACCTTGTGGGTGATCACCGGAGAGACATCCAGATTACCAGACTCCAGTAATCGTCGCACTTCTTCCCATGTCCGCCAGATCAAACGCCCGGAAATGGGAAGGATCTTCCTGCCACTCCTCACATAATGACCGTAACTGTCTATTACGAATGGTTCTCCATGAATGCCGAAGGCGGACATCCTGCCGCCAATCCTGGTCCACCTGAGGGCAAGCTTCACAGCTTCGGGACTACCGGCCATTTCCAGGACCACGTCAAATCCCTTGCCAGCAGTGATATCAGCGACGATCTCCTCGGCTCCCTCGCCATCCTTCAGTGCCCGGTCAGCACCCATCTTCCTTGCGATCTCCATCCTCTTGTCGTGCCGCCCCAGAACGATGACCAGGCGAGCTCCTTCGGCCTTCGCGACGCCTGCAGCCATTATAGCGATCGGACCATCGCCAATGATGAGCACGCTCTTCCTCTCAAGGTTCTTGTCGTAATCCCCCAGGGCACAATAGACAGCATTGCCCAGAGGCTCTTGGATGGCGGCGATCTCCGGCGGCAGTTGCGAATTGTTCTTCCACAGGACCCGCTCCGGAACAGTGAAGTACTCGGCAAAACAGCCGTTACACGTTAGCCCGAAGATTCTCCCGGTTTCGCAGATATGTCTTTGATCGTTCCGGCACTGAACGCACTTTCCGCAGTAGATATGGGTTTCGGCTGAAACATAGTCGCCGGCCTTGAATTCCTTGACTTCCTTTCCCACTTCGACAATCGTGCCGGCGAATTCGTGACCCAGCACCTGGGGAACATTCTTGATGTAAACCTGCGCTCCGGAATCCCAGGCATATATATGGACGTCTGTGCCACAGATGGAGCCAGTCATCAGCTTCACCAGAACCTCGTCAGCTCCAGGCTCAGGTACACTCATATCAATAAGCTCGGCACCCGGCGCTTTTCGGGTCTTAACTACTGCTTTCATTGTTTTGCACCTCTTTCTACGCAGTCAGGTTGCTCATGCTGATTTAACCTGGATCCCAGGGCTCCTCTTTCTCGTCGTACGTGCTCACACGTGCCAGCTCTATAGTGCGAGCCTTTGGCATCCTGTGTCTCTGGAGAAAGTGATGCCTGTGTTCGTCCGTGACCCCGCAACACACGGAGGCAAGCCATGAAGCATTTGGAATTGAGAGACTCTAGCGGGAATGGACGTGCCCAGTGGGCAGCTTCGGCTAAGAAGGGTGATTCAGCAGGAGACATAGGATGAGCTCTGAGACGACAGCTCTTCGCTCGAGGCTCTGAGCCTCAACGAAGTTCTGTCAACCAGGGATGACAATCTCACGGGTGCCATCATAGTTGATTACAGAGCCGATGTCAACACGATGCGCCGGCTGGCTTTCTCACTCTGGTAACCTCCATGGTATAAGTTATTATCACTAAGCATACCATGAGTGTTACCCATGTATCTCAGCCTCCGCAGACACAAATCGTTTCCTATCCGTTCGTAAACTGTGGACCTGGCGGCCGCTGTAAGTGCTAAGGGATAAATTCAATTCCGCCTTTGGTAATCCGGCTCAGAAAACGCCGAAGGGCTAAGACTCAAAGCATTCCGGAAATGGCCTGGCAATTGCCTGACCATCCCACGGGGTTCGAGGAAGTCAAGCGAACAACTTGGCTAAGCGTCACACATCTCAAGGATAATGAATATATCTTGTGTCTCAGACGGAAATGAATGAGAAGGAGTCTAATACCTTCGTTGTCCTCCTTTATCAAATCCACCTCGTCTTTTGTTGCCGTAAGAGCCACCGCCTTTGCTCTCAGAAGGTGGGCGAGCCGCGTTAACAGTGAGCGCCTGGTCATTCATCACTTTCCCGTTGAGGCCGGCAATTGCAGCCTGACCTTCAGACACCACTGTCATTTCAACAAACCCGAATCCCCTGGGCCGCCCGCTGTACTTGTCTTTTACAATGCTTACAGCCGTCACTGCTCCAAAAGTCGCAAATTCCTGACGCAATTCCTCCTCAGTTACCTCATGAGGTAAGTTACCTACATAAATCTTCATACTAGTGATCCTCCTTTCGCTTAATCCTGTAATCCTTGCGGAGAAAATGGCCGTGGGACTTTGCCTCACGCAAAACTCCACTCAGTTGCATCATCCTTTGAAAGCGATACATCAGGGAATCCTGGGCTTCACCTTCATGTATCGAGCCTCCTATTGAGATGATACGCCGATACACTCTAGAGACATACACGGGCCAGGTATCCCCGGCCCGTGTATGTTCATGACCAAACCGGCATTAGCTGCTCGGTTTTACTTTTTTGTAGCAATCGCTGCAATAGACTGGCCTGCCGCTGGTAGGCTCAAAAGGCACCTGGGTCTCTTTGCCGCACTGGGCGCATACGGCAGAAAACATCTGGCGTGGGGACCCGTAGCTGCTGCCACGACTTCCGCTTCGATCTGTCTTCCTTGCCTGTCGGCATGAAGGACAGCGCTTGGGCTCATTGGTATAGCCCTTGGATTGATAGAACTCTTGTTCCTCAGCGGTGAAGCTGAAGTCAGTCCCACAATCGGAGCACTTGAGCGTTTTAGCTTGAAAACTCATTGGATGACCTCCTTTTTCAAAAATTTAGTTAGAGCCTGGGTCATCCAATACTTGATATGAATCC
>CAYGWI010000049.1:0-5326 GCA_964353715.1 uncultured Dehalococcoidales bacterium
ACCCGCGCGGTGAGAGTTGTCTTGTGGACAGCTAGCCTGAATCCATCGGCAGCCACCAGGTTAAGCTGGTCGCCGTCGAACTCAGTGTTGATTCCGGTTAACACAGGACGAGATTCCTCAGTGGCAGCAGCAAACGCGACCTCTGTGATTCCTTCCCTGAGACTAGCTGCTTCAATGGTGGTGGCTATGCCGTCGCTTATCTGGGGGATAGGGGGGAAGTCCGCGGCATCAATGCCATGAATATGTGCCTGAAAGCGGCCACTCTTGAGTTCCAAAATGCGACCGCCAGCGGGAAGATTGATTTCAATTAAGTCATTAGGCAGGGAATTAACGAAGTCGGTCAGCAATCGGGCCGGGACAGTTATTTGCCCCTTCTGTTTCACCTTGGCACCGACCCAACAAGTGATAGCCATTTCCAGGTTGGTGGCTGCCAACTTGAGACGAGACTGCTCAGCAGATAAGAGGATATTTTGGGTGACAGGTAAAGTGGACCTGGTGGCTACCGCTCTCCCTACAGTGTTTAGGCCCTTATTCAGGTTCTCTTGAAGACAAGACAATTTCATGGAATACCTCCCCCTCTGTGTATAATGAAAGTATACTATCAACAAGTATAATAATCAATGATTCCATTTGACATAATAGCGAATTCACTCAAGTGGTAGTGCCGCCGGCTATTATTGTCAAGCTCAGCTAATTTGCGACTGTAGTTCAGCGCCCGCAGCCCGATGATTGTTCAGCACAAACTCCTCGAGCTGTAACTACCGTCCGGAGAGTGCAGTCATTGCCTTCAATCTGGTCTTGATTTCTTCCGTCAGCATATCGGGCGCAAAGCGCCAACACCAATTCCCTTCCGCTTTGCCTGGAAGGTTCATCCTCGCTTCGCTGCCCAATCCCAGAATATCTTGCATAGGGATGACGGCAGTATCGGCGGCAGACATCAAGGCCAGACGGATGAAATCCCAATTTATCTCGTGACCGTCTGTGCCCAGGTAACTCAAGGCAACCTGCTTCTCTTTCTGCCTCTGCTCATTGGTCCGGGTGCTGTCTTTGATGTCTTCCCCTCTGAACCAACCAATAGTGGTATTGTTATCATGAGTGGCGGTGTACACGACACAGTTTCGCGGATACTTATCAGGTCTGTAATCATCGGCTTTGGAGTCACTGCCGAATGCAAACTGGAGAACTTTCATGCCCGGGAAGCCGAATTGCTCCCTGAGGGTTTCTACCTCAGGTGTGATCACTCCCAAGTCTTCAGCGATTATTGGCAGACTCCCTAAAGCCTCTTGTACCGCTTCAAACAGCTTGGCTCCCGGTCCGGCAACCCACCTGCCATTTAGGGCGGTAGTGTCTGTCGCCTGAACCTCCCAGTATTTCTCGAACCCGCGAAAATGGTCCACCCTGATAATGTCCACGAAGTCACGTATTGCACGGAAGCGTTCAATCCACCAAGCATAGCCATTTCTGGCCATCACATCCCACCGATAGAGAGGATTTCCCCACAATTGCCCTGTCTTACTAAAGTAGTCCGGCGGTACCCCGGCTACCACGGTTGGTTTGCCACTGTCGTCAAGGTGGAACATTTCGGGATGCGACCAGACCTCGGCGCTATCGAGAGCAACAAACATAGGCATATCACCGATAAGTTTTATCCCGCGGTTATTACAATACTCCTTTAGGTCCAACCACTGTTTGAAGAACTGGTATTGTTGATATTTGTGGTAACGGATTTCGCGGTCCAGCTTCTTGCTCCAGCCCTCCAGGGACTTCGGGTGACGCGTCCGGACGTCCTCCTCCCAGGTATTCCAGGCAGCCAACCCGTGAATTTCTTTCAATGCCATAAACAGTGAGCAGGTTTCGAGCCAGGAGGCATTCTGCCGACAGAAGACTTCGAATTCCTGTCGGCCATGCCCGGTGGCTTTTCTTTGGAACGCCTCAAAGGACTTTCTCAAAAGTGGCATTTTGAATTGGATGACTGCGCCATAGTCAACTCTGTTTTCGAGGAAGGAGGGTGCGTTCTCCAAGTCGGTGGGGTCGACGAACTTGTCTGCGACCAGTTTTTCCGGACTTATGACCAGTGGATTCCCAGCGAAGAGCGAGAGACACTGGTAAGGAGAATTACCATAGCCTGTGGGGCCCAGGGGCAAAAGCTGCCAGAGATGCTGCCCTGTGCTAGCGAGAAAATCGGCGAATTGATAAGCGCCGCTTCCCAGGTCTCCTATTCCGAATCGGCCCGGGAGCGAAGTTGGGTGCAACAATACACCGCTTGCTCTGGAGAAAGTCATGCTAATTCATCCGTTCTGAGGGCTACCCAAGTAGGAAATCAAGGAATTGACGGCTGTGCCGCGCGTTTGATTGTCCACGATAGAGCTGTTATCTTGGAATCTTCGTTTAGATCAGTATACAATAGGGCAGAACAGGAAACAACGCTTTTTTGTTAAGACGAACTGGCAATGGTAACAGAATTTTCTGTACCGACGGAGGAGCAAAATGCCTGAGGATGTAAGAACTTTGACCATGGGCATTGACCTTGGGGGCAGTAAGATACTGACGGCAATAGTTGACCCTCAAGGTGGAATGCTTTCGAGCGATGAGAGTATAACACCTGCCACACAGGGGCGCGAGGCAATAATCCAGTCCATTCTGGACTCAGCACATCATGCCTTGAAGCAGGGAGGGGTAACCATTTCGGAGATTCTCACCATAGGAATTGGAGCTGCCGGCATTTCCAACCCTGAAGCCGGTATCTTGTTTAGCTCGCCGCACCTGCCTGGTTTGCGGAATGTTCTCTTGAGAGACATAATGCAAGACAGGCTGGGCAAGAGAACCTTTCTCATCAACGATGCCGATGCCGCCGCCTTAGGGGAATTTTATTTTGGTGCCGCCAAAGGTGTTGATGATTTTATCTATGTTACTCTCAGCACAGGCATTGGTGGGGGCATTGTCATAGACGGCAAAATTCATACCGGAGCCATTGGCGCTGCTGGAGAGGTTGGGCATATGACCATTGATGACAACGGCCCGATTTGCAACTGTGGAAATAGAGGTTGTTGGGAAACGCTGGCGTCAGGGACAGCCCTGACCAGGGAGGCAAAGAGGCGGATTGAGAAAGGAGTAAAGACATCCATTCTGGAGTATGCCGAGGGAGACTTAGAAAAGGTGACGCCAGAAACCATTCATAGTGCTGCCCGAAGAGGCGATAGCTTAGGTAAAGAACTGATTGCCCGGACTGGCTACTATGTAGGCGTAGGGCTGGCCAATTTGATAAACATATTCAACCCTGAGTTGATAGTGATCGGTGGTGGTTTGTCAAATATCGGTGACATGCTGCTCAAGCCAGCCTTCAAGGTAGCCGGAGAGAGAGCATTTAGAGAGGCTTTCCAGGCTGTGCGTTTTGCTTCTGCCGGGTTGGGTCGGAATTCCGGGGCGCTCGGCGCTGCCGCCTTTGCCCTCCAGGAGATGAGAAAGACCCTGTCCAAATGAAAAGGAGGAGACGGTCTGTCAGGAGGTGATGCAATAAACATATCTATCGGCAAGCTAAGAGGGCTTCAACAGTTGGCTGATGCGAAGGGTATGATGACAATGTGTGCTATTGACCACAGAGGGGCGCTTAGGCGGGCTTTGAACGGGAAGAATCCTGCTGCGGTAAGTTATCAGGACATAGTCGACTTCAAGCTTGACCTCTGTCAAACGGTAGCGCCTTTTGCCAGTGCCATATTGCTCGACCCGGAATATGGAGCCGCTCAGGCAATTGCTGCAGGTGTTTTGCCCGGTTCTAAGGGGCTCCTTGTCAGTATGGAGAAGACCGGCTATGCCGGAGACAATGCAACTAGAATCACTGAGCTTCTGCCAGGCTGGGACGTAAAAAAGGCAAAGAGAATGGGGGCTTCGGCGGTCAAGCTTCTGATCTATTTCAGGCCCGACTTAAAGGATGTCGCCTCAAAACAGCTCGATCTGGTGGCGCGATTGGGTGACCAGTGCATTGAACAGGATATAGCCTTTCTGGTTGAGCCGGTAAGTTATCCGATCAGGGAACACGATGGATCTTCAAAGAGGTTTGACGAAATGAAGCCGGATCTGGTAATTGAAACCGCTCGGCAGATTACTGCCTTGCCGATCGATGTGTTGAAGGCAGAATTTCCAGCGGACATTAAGGTCGAGCAGAATGATGGAAAACTGTTGCGATTGTGCCAGGAATTGAATCAGGCTTCCAGGCTGCCCTGGGTGCTGCTCAGCGCCGGTGTTGATTTTGACTCATTTAAGAAACAGGTAGGGATAGCCTGTAAGGCGGGAGCCTCGGGTTTTCTGGCTGGACGTGCTCTGTGGCAGGAAGGTGCCCAAATTCGTTCCCGGAAAGAAAGAATGAGTTTCTTTCAGGATACGGCAGCGCCAAGATTGAAGGAGTTGGCTGAGGTAGCTGATAGCTATGGTAGGCCATGGTACTTCAAACTGGGGGCTGAACAACGCACATTCGCCCCGGTGGCTGAGGATTGGTATCGGAGTTACTGATTACAATACCACGGCAGAGCTAGCCAATGATATCAAACGCGCGGAACTTGCTCATCGTAAGGGCTCAAGAACACAGTAGCCAAGGGTGGCAGGGTGATGGTCAAGGAATAAGAGCAGCCATGAAAAGGAACCGGCGCTGCTTCCACTCCACCTAGATTGCCTTGACCACTGCCTCCATACTGTCTGGCGTCGCTATTTAGTAGCTCTTTCCAGAATCCTGACGACGGGACTCCAATTCTGTAATTGAAGTGGGTCATTGGGGTAAAATTACACACTACGGCCACAATATCGTGAACAGAGTGTCCCCTGCGAATGAAGCTGACTGCGCTGTGCTCGACGTCATTACAGTCAATCCATTCGAAGCCTGCCTGGTCAAAGTCCGATTCGTAGAGAGCAGGCTGCCGTCGATATAATCGGTTCAGGTCGCCGACCCACTGCTGAAGACCGGAATGAGGTGGATATTGAAGCAGATGCCATTCCAGGCAGTCGTCATGTGTCCACTCCCGCCATTGCCCGAACTCCCCTCCCATAAATAGAAGTTTCTTCCCGGGCTGGGCATACATATAGCCCAAGAGGAGCCTCAAGTTGGCGAACTTTTGCCAGTCGTCTCCGGGCATCTTTCCCAGAAGTGAACCTTTGCCATGTGTAACTTCATCATGAGAAAGCGGCAGGACGAAGTTTTCGAAAAAAGCGTATAACAGTCGGAAGGTCAGGCTGTTATGGTGATACTTTCGGTGTATGGGATCCTTGGTCATGTACTCCAGAGTATCATGCATCCAGCCCATGTCCCACTTCAGGCCAAAGCCTAAACCTCCAATAT
>CAYGWI010000050.1:0-5323 GCA_964353715.1 uncultured Dehalococcoidales bacterium
AGGGGTCAGCAAATATCTTGTACAACGGCAGGTTCCAGGCGCCAGATGCCGTCTTGTCCGCCATGAATATGACTATGGTTTCAGCTTCGCGCTCGGAAAACTGCATCTCGGCCGTACCGGGTCCCATCCCCTTGACATTGCCGGAGAAAGCGTCAGACAGAAGGTCCTGCCCGGCACCATGCAGCTTCAAGCGCTTAGCTACGTCGGTGCACTCCACAAATGTATCCCAGGCTAGCTTGTGGATTTTCTCGGCGTCCTCGCCGTGCTGGTGTGTCATTATCAACTGGAGGTCGTCGCCGCAAACTGTAACGTGATGATCTATAAGCAGCCCCTTACCCTGGGCATGTTCCAGTTTTTCCTTGGCCTTTTGTATTACATCGGGATGACTGGAGGAATGTCCGACATAGCCACCAACATCTGCCTTGATAACGCTTAAAGTCAGTTCCATTTCACCCCCTTTGCTGCAGTTTAACAGCAGTTTAACAATGGAAAGGGCTAAACGTCAATCAGTGACAAGAATTAGCCCCTCTTTGCTATTGCCCAAGACCTCCGCCCTATTTTGGTGATAGAGTAAACCAGTATAAGCTGCCACTGCAGCATCACACAGATCGTGGTCGAACATATCTAGATGTGGCCTAAGACTAGGTAGGATGTTTCCCAGTTTATCTCTGAAAAAGCTCATCCCCTGTCTCGTAGTCTTCCGCGGCATAGTCGTGCCAAAGAGGCGGACTTTGCTGGCAAATTGGTAGACCTCAATGACCTGACCAGCCTGTCTCAACTCGTGGTCAATGCTGGTCTTGAGCTCGATACCACGGTAGATCAAGTCCTTGATAAAGGTCTTCTTGGTAGTGGGGTAACAAGGAATCCCCTGTCGCCGCAGTTCCCGGTCGCACTGCCTGTTCTTCCCGAAAAACTTGGGTTGGCAAGGACAACTTTCCTCAAGACAGCAGAATCCCAGCGGTAAGCTCAAAGGAGCATCGATGGCTATTACTTGAGGTGAATAGAAGCTTAATAGGGCAACCATGTCTCTGTTCTTCGTCAGGAAGCCGAAATAAGCAAGTTGTGATCTGCTGTCCAATCCTAAGCAAGCGCTTGGTCTGGCTTCTGCTGAGGTCAAATCGATGCCGAAAAACTTAGGATACCTCACGCTGCTGGAGAACACTCTTTACCTGACCGTTTTAGTATCTCTCTAGCTGCCACTATACCCGACGCTGAAGCCTGGACCAGACCTCGGCTGACACCGGCACCGTCGCCGGCAGCAAATATGTTACTGATCTCAGTCTCTAAGCAAGGGGTCAACTTCAACCGACTGGAGTAGAATTTGACCTCTATTCCGTAAAGCAAAGTCTGGGGAGAAGCGACGCCTGGAACTAGTTTGTCAATAGCCTGAAGCATTTCCACTATACTCTTGAGATAGCGATAGGGGAGGGCGAAGCTCAGATCTCCGGGGGTTGCCGCTCTCAGGCTTGGTTCGACAGGATTATTCTGCAAGCGGGCTTGTGTAGAGCGGCGACCATCCATTAAGTCCCCCAATCTCTGCACCAACACTCCGCCGCTAAGGATGTTAGCTAGCCTTGCCAGATACTTACCGTAGGCGATAGGTTCGTGGAAAGGCTCAGTGAAGGTGGTGCTTACTAAGATGGCAAAATTGGTATTCTTTGTACGGGGCTGGGCATAACCAATGCCATTGACTGTAATCACTGGGTCAGACCCGCCTGTGGACTCCATAATCACCTCGCCCCCGGGACACATGCAGAATGTTCTAACCCGGTCATTGAAACTTCGGGAATAGAATTCCAGTTTTGCCTCATACAACGTCCTGGTCAATTTCTCCATGGTCGTCATGGGCACTTCTATTCTGCAACCCACATCTACAGGGTTGGAATCGAGGCTCAGTCTAAGCCTCTCTGCTTCGTTGCATAACCATTCTGCGCCCTCTCTCCCCGGGGCCAGGATTAAGAAGCGGCAACCTATGTTTTCACCACGGTCAGTTTCGATGGCTTTGACCACGCCGTCCTCCACTACAATACTCTTCGTTGTTGTTCCCAGTCTTATGTCTAATCTCGGTGACAGATAACTCTGCATTGCCTTTAATGTTTCGTGGCAAAGCTCTGTTCCCAGGTGGCGCAATTTGACAGGGGTTAATGTGAGGCCGGCTGAGGCAGCCTCTCGCTCCAGCCTGGCTGTACTTCTCCCAATTCCGTATACCTTGGGAGGGGCGCCGAATTTGAGATAGAGGGAATCAACATAATCTATGAGCGCTCTGGCTTGTTCAGAACCGATCAATTCCTTGAGGCGGCCGCCTACCTGGGGTGACAAAGTCAGTTTACCGTCGCTAAAAGCTCCAGCACCTCCAAAGCCGCTGACCAGATGGCATGGGGAGCACAGGGCGCAGCACCCGCTTCTGTTTTGAACAGGACAAACACGGGCATCAATTTCTCTGCCCTTGTCCAGTAGCAAAACATCGAGCCCGGCGTTACACAGTTCCAGGCTGGCGAATATGCCCGCAGGACCAGCACCGACTATGGCAACATCATAGGCTCTGGCCATCGTGATTCATTCTGATGGTTGCTGACGGGACCAATCGTTCAAGAGACTCTCGGATCCAAGGATCTCGTCGGCTGCAGAATAAGGATCGAGTTCTCCCTTTTCCACCTTCTCAATATAGCTGCTGAGTTGCCCATCCTGCTCAATTAACCTGAGTAATCTATCAGTGAGTTTTCGTTCCAGGGTCTTTATGAAGTCCTGTTTGCGTTGGAGTTGGCGGCGCTGCAAAAGTCTGCCCTCTTTACGGAGGGTTTGGTAGTGTAATTGAATTTGTTTGTGAAGTTCTTCAGTGCCCACGTCGTTAACTGCTTGTGTGGCTACGACGGGTATATTCCACCAGCTTGGGTCACGAAGCTCCAGCATAGCTTGTATATCACGGACGACGTTATAGGCACCAGGATTGTCAGCCTTGTTAACCACGAATATGTCGGCGATCTCAAATAGTCCAGCTTTCATCGTCTGGATAGCATCACCGGATTCAGGACACAGTATGACAAGCACAGTATCGGTTTTTCCCATAATATCTATCTCGCTTTGCCCCACTCCCACGGTCTCCACGAGGATAGTGTCTTTACCAGCGGCGTCAAGCAATTTGATGACAGACCCTGCGGTCTGTGGTAGCCCGCCCATACTGCCACGAGTCGCCATACTGCGAATGAAAACTCCATCGTCAAGGTAATGTTGCTGCATTCTTATCCGGTCACCCAGTACCGCCCCTCCCGTGAACGGACTTGAGGGATCAACGGCAATTATCCCGACTTTTTGGTCTTGCTTACGCATCAATGCTGTCAGCTTGTCCACTAAAGTGCTCTTTCCTACTCCCGGTGGACCGGTTATCCCTACGCGGTGTGCCTTACCTAGGTGCGGAGAGATGAGTTTCATTATCTCGGGTACTTGGCTGCTTTCGTCTTCTACCAGGCTGATGATGCGTGAGAGGGAGACGTTCTCTCCCTTAAGCATCTGTTCCATTAGCCTGACGATTTTGGGAGTCATCAATTGTGAGGTCGAGGTTATTTTATAGCTTTCCAGATTAGCGGTCAAATAGATCTGCTGATGTGGCAAGAAGGGCCCAGTTCAATTCAATTGGTAGCTAGAGAAGCCCGCATACAGTCACGACAAACGTGTTTGACGATTTCGGTCTATCTCTAGGCTGATTTGCCCACAGGCATTATATATAGGGGTTTAGTTTGCTCCTCCAACCCGAGGACTTCCCTGACCTCTTCGTCACGGAAGGCTCCGACCTCCACTGTTGCTAATCCCAGAGCCACGGCTTGAAGGTGGATGTTTTCACCTGCGTGCCCTACTTCCATGTGAACGTATCTCTCCGCCCGTCTGCCGTATCTATTGGAAGTCCTGTGATAAAGAGCGCAGATGACAATGGTCACCGGGGCGTCGATAATGAACTCCTGGTCCATAGTTGCCCTGGCTAGGTCTGGTCTCAAGTCGGCTGTTTTGCCCGATCTCAAGGAATGAGAATCCGGCGCATAGTGGTAAATGCCAGCCTGCAATTCTTCTGGAGCTGGCTTTGCCTCCCTGATAATTACGCTCTGTTTGCCGACGACCACAAAAATCTCCAGGGGATAGGTAGCTCCGGCACTGGGCGCTGCCCTGAACCCTCTACTTCCGGTGACGCCCTGTGCCGACCACAGTATTTGACTCAACTGAGATAGGTCAAGCGGCTCTCTACGGTACCTACGAACCGATCTGCGCCTCAGTATCGTCTCCTCCAGTGAAATCTTGCCTTTCAACTGAGGAGAAGGAAGTTTAATCACGGCCTCGAGATTGCTTCGCTTCGCTCGCAATGACATGTTTGTTCTAGCCCTTGATAACGCCCATGGGTACAGCCATAGCCACTCTTCTAGAGATGCCAGCCTGATGGACCACATCCATGACTTCGGTGACATTTTTGTAGGCTTGAGGGGCCTCCTCGGCCAATGCAGAAACGCTTTCCGCTTTGACAGTGATACCCCTACTCTCTAATTCTCGTATGAGATCAGCGCCCCTGATACTTCGTTTGGCAGCACCCCGGCTCAGCACCCTGCCCGCGCCGTGGCAAGTTGAGCCGAAGCTTTCCTTCATAGCTTTCTCAGTGCCCACGGCCACAAAAGAACACCGTCCCATATCCCCGGGCACGAGCACGGGTTGCCCGACTTCCTTGTAGCGTGCGGGAGTATCCTTATGGCCTGCCGGAAAGGCCCTGGTAGCTCCTTTGCGGTGGACACAGACCTTAACATTGCGACCATCTATCGCGTGCCTCTCTATTTTGGCTATGTTATGAGCGACATCATAAATCTGCCTCATGCCCAGTTTCTCAGGGCTTTTGCCAAAGATCCCAGAAAAACTCTCTCTAACCCAGTGCGCGATACATTGACGGTTGACCCAGGCGTAGTTAGCAGCGCATGCCATGGCAGCTAGATAGTCTTGTCCTTCTTTTGATTCTATGGGAGCGCAGGCCAGCTGCCGGTCGGGGAGCTTTATTCCATACTTTGATACCGCCTGCTCCATGATCCGCAGATGGTCAGTACATATTTGATGACCAAAGCCACGAGAGCCTGTGTGAATCAAGACCAATATCTGACCTACATCAGTGATGCCCATGACGTTAGCTGTGTGGAGATCGAATATCTCCTTCACCACTTGAATCTCAAGGAAGTGATTTCCCGAGCCTAATGTGCCGGCTTGTGGCATACCTCTCTTTACTGCTCTATCGCTTATCTTGCCGGGATCAGCACCAGTGAGGCACCCACCTTCTTCAGTAACATCCAGATCTTCATCC
>CAYGWI010000051.1:0-5266 GCA_964353715.1 uncultured Dehalococcoidales bacterium
CCTCGAGACTCATGTTGTCGAGCATGACGATATCTGCCCCGGCCTCCGCGGCTTCCAAAGCTTCCGGCACAGTTCCCACCTCCACCTCGACCGGCAGCCGCTGCGGGGAATTTTGCCTTGCTCTGGCTACAATCTGTTTGATATTTAGTCCCCGGCTGCGGAGTGCCGCCAGATGATTATCCTTAATGAGTATGCCGTCGCCCAAACTCATGCGGTGGTTCTCACCGCCACCTGCTTTGACGGCATGTTTTTCCAGAGACCTCAAGCCAGGAGTGGTTTTTCTGGTATCCATAATGCGCACCGGCAGTCCCTTGACCGCTTCGACATAGCAATTGGTCTCCGAGGCAATGCCGCTCAAACGCTGGAGAAAATTCAGGGCGACTCTCTCAGCTTTCAGGATGCTGGCAATGCTGCCCGACACATTGGCCAGTTTGCTGCCCGGCCTGACTCCATCTCCATCTTCCAGAAGAACTTCCACCGTCAACTCTGGGTCGACCCGATGGAAAACCTGTTTGGCTACATTTATGCCGGCCAGGATGCCCTCTTTTTTCGCCACGATGAAGCCCGTCCCTCGCTGGTCCGCAGGTATTAAGGCCTCAGTAGTGACATCGCCTTTGCCAAGGTCTTCAACCAGAGCGCGGTCGATAATCTCTTCGATCTGGAGCTTATTTGACGGCATTTTTCCTGAAAACGATGTGCCTCTGCCATTCTGGCGAAGCTTGCGGGAAATCTGTGCGGAAGTGAGCGCCGCGACTTTCCTCGCGGAGCAAAGCAGCCTCGGTCACAAGTCTGGCACATAGTACCAGATTACTCAGCTCATAGGAGGGACGGTCACCTGGTTGAGGCAGGCTGCTTTCCCAGGTGGCGAGAATGCCTGCCGCCTCTTTGAGGCTTCTGCCAGAGCGAACGATTCCTACTTTGTCCCACATAAGGGACTGCAAGTTGGGCAGATTGAGCGGTGGCGACTTGGCCAGCATCTCTCTCGAGGGGAGGCGGTGGGAAATTGCTTCGTTGACTAGCTTCTTGCGACCACGGGGAGGAGCAGCCATCTCACTCCTCTGCACTATCCTTTTGCTGAAAACAACTGACTCAAGCAGGGAGTTTGATGCCAGCCTGTTGGCGCCGTGCACGCCGGTGCAGGCGGTCTCTCCGGCAGCAAATAACCCGGAGATACTTGTCTCTCCCCGACTATTGACCTTCACCCCTCCCATAAGGTAGTGAGCGGCTGGAGCCACGGGGATAAGCCCCCTGGTGATATCCAGGCCATGATTCCGGCAAAAGCGGTATATGTGAGGAAAGCGGGTAGTAATTAACCGGGCTGGCAAATGGGTGACGTCCAGAAAAACCCTATCGCTGTGAGTCTTCTTCATCTCACGGACAATGCTGCGGGCTACAATATCCCTGGTTGCTAGCTCAGCCCTGGCAGCATAATCGGGCATAAAACGATGACCTTCCACGTTTCTGAGTATGCCGCCTTCGCCCCTGACCGCTTCCGAGATGAGGAAAGGAGCCACTCCCGGCAGGCGCAGGACAGTGGGATGAAATTGGAAAAACTCTATATCACTTATCTCGGCACCGGCTTCAAAAGCCAAAGCTATCCCGTCGCCGGTGACTACATCGGAGTTAGTGGTAAGTTTGAACAACCTCCCGACGCCGCCCGTAGCCAGGATGAGAAAATTGCAGCGATAATCATCTATAGAGCCGGTCTGCCAATCGAGAGCCTTAACGCCAGCTACCATGCCCTTCTGAACCAGAATCTCGGTAGCCAGACAGTTTTCCAGGACTTTGATAGGAGCGGCACGCACCTGGCGACTTAAGGTAACCTCGATATGCTCCCCGGTGGCATCCCCCCCAGCATGCACGACCCGGGGGGCACTATGTGCTGCCTCCTTGGCCAAGGTAATCTCCCCGTTCAGTGTATCAAAAGGCACTCCAAATTTGATTAAATCAGAGATGCAATCAGCAGCCTCTTCAGTCAGAATGCGCACCGCCTCAGCATCAGATAGGCCCGCCCCGGCAGCCATGGTGTCTTTGAAGTGGAGCTCGGGGGAATCATCCTTGCCCATGGCCACAGCAATGCCGCCTTGAGCATATTTGGTGTTGCAGTCATCTATGCTGCCTTTAGTCAGAATAAGGACGCTGCCCCGCTTTATGGCCAGCAAGGCAATATAGAGTCCGGCAATGCCGCTGCCCACTATAATATAGTCATAATAATTCGCTTTCACTTTCCCGCCACGTCCAGTGATCTACTAACTTCCTTATTGCTCTGGCCGCCCTCTCCGGAGAAGGGAAAACAGCCAGACCGTGGTTGACAATCTCCCTTCTCGTCTCGGCGATGGCTCTCCACTTCCAGCTTTTCATCTCCGCCGGACCGATTTCCCCTGTTTCAATAACACAGACTACTGACTTACCGTTCTTCTTAATTGCCGTTACGCTGCTCAAGAAATTTGGTGCCAGCACATTTTCCCATATATCTTCAGGCAAAGGGTCGTCCTGAGTCAAGTTGGCAACCCAAATGTCAAATCCGTCTTCATGACTAAGCCACTCCAGCACGTTTATGTCCACCATTGGTGTGCCTATGAAAAGAGACGCATCTATCGGATTTCTGACCCAATCCCAGAGTTCGGGCACTTTCTCCCTGAACTTCTTCCTGAACTCGGCAGTCAGTTCCGGTAGCTCGAAGCCCGCCTCTTCCCAGACATCAGCCGAGACCATGCTCTTGCCACCCCCGCCTCCAGCAACGATGACTCTTCTGCCTGTAATAGGCGGCAAAAAGGTAAATGCCACGACCTGGTCTATCAACTCTTGAAAGCTACTGACCATAATGGCCCCACATTGCTTTAGCGCTGCTTGCCACACGTTAATAGAGCCAGCCAGCGATGCAGTATGTGAGAGCGCCAGTTTTGCCCCTGTTCTGCCTCTTCCCCCCTTTAGAATTATGACCGGCTTCTTTTTCGCAGCCAGAGCTAAGGACTCAACGAATTTCCTGCCGTCTTTTATTCCCTCAATATAGGAGGTAATTACCTTCGTTTCATCATCAGCGGCGAAATAGTCTAGTAACTCAACTTCGTCGATGTCTGAAGCATTGCCATAGCTTATGACTTTACTGAACCGGACTCCTCTTAAGGCAGCATAACGGACAAATTCCGCGGCGCCCCCGCCACTCTGAAAGAATCCCCCCACCGGGCCACTCTCTCTGGGTAGCGCGTGATTAAAAGACAGACCTAACCTGGGGTGATAGATTCCCATGCAATTTGGGCCGAGAATTCTAATGCCCAACTTTCTGGCCTTCTCCACTATTTCACCTTGAAGCTTTGTCTCTCTATCTCTTCCTGTCTCCTTCAGTCTGGCTGTATACAAATGGACTAGCTTGACGTTCTTCCTGCTGCAGTCATCCAGCAAGGACAGGACACCCTCGGCAGGTATGCAGGAGATTACATAGTCCACGCTTGGGTCGGGGACTTCTGCTAGCCGGGGATAGACTTTGAGCCCGAGAATCTCACTCGATGTCGGGTTCACCGGATAGAGGTTGCCCCGGAAGCCGTGATCAGTGAGAAAACGCGTGAATTGGTATCCTCCGGAAAACGGGTTTGAAGAAGCCCCCACGATAGCAACACTGCCGGGAGAAAAAAGGCGGCCTAGAGAAAATTCCTCAGGCATAAACGTCAGAATGTTCCCTTACCACTCTCCTCAACTTGTTGCTTGCCAACTATACTGCTTCGGGCGACCTTCATGGTTGCCCCGGACTCTATCCTCAGAACGGCAGTATCTTCACTGAGACTCTCAATTTGTCCGTAAATCCCGCCGGCTATAATCACCCTCTCCCCCGGTTTTAGTTCCTGCATCATTGCCTCGTGTTGTTTTTGTTGCTTCTGCCTCGGTCTGATCATCAACAAATACATACCGGCAAAAATTACCACTAGAAAGATGATCATTCCATACTGTGAAAAAATTTCTGACATGTACCCTCCTTTAATTACTATTTTTTGACCTGGCCTATCAGCGACCAGGGGCTCGTTTTCTGGATGTGGACTGTCGCTAGTTGTCCCAGCCAGTCACCGGCATCTTCAAAGAATACCAGTTTGTTGCTCCGGCTGCGCCCGAACCATTTGCCTCCTTTCTTGCCTTCTACCAGCACCTCCATTTCCTTGCTCTGAAGTTGCGAGTTGATTTCGGTGGCTATGACTGTTTGATGCTCTTCAGTTTTATTGCGCCTTTCCTTCTTCACCTCCGCAGGAACATCGTCTTGATATTCCCGACAGGCAACGGTGCCCTGGCGCGGAGAATAGGCTGCCACATGGACAACATCAAACCTCATCTCCTTGACCAGAGACAGGCTCTGCTCAAACTGCTCCTCTGTTTCTCCGGGAAAGCCCACGATCATATCCGTGCTCAAGGATACGCGAGGAATCTTGCGGCGAATGGTGTGGACAAGGTCTCGATACTGTTCCACCGTATATCCTCGCCTCATGGCCTTCAACATTTCATTATTCCCTGATTGCGCCGGCAACTCCAGATGCTCGCAGACCTTGTCGAGAGAGGCCATAGTCTCAACGAGCTTCAGACTCATATCCTTGGGATGATTGGTCAGAAACCGAATCCTGGCAAGGTCGTCTACATTGCCTAGTTCGCTCAGCAAATCGGCAAGGTCGGGATGTCCAGGCAAATCGTGTCCATACGAATCGACATTCTGCCCCACCAGAGTCACCTCTTTTGTGCCTTTTTTTGCCAGTTCCTTCACTTCACAGACTACTTCCTCGACAGGGCGACTCACCTCCCTTCCCCTCCTGTACGGGACAATGCAGTATGAGCAGAAATTGTCGCAGCCTTGAATGATGGGGATAAGAGCGCATGGCGAGGGAGCCATTCCAACGTCAGTGCGATGGCGCCGAAGCAAATTCTGCTCAACAGGTATGCCCTGCTTCTGCCCCCAGGCAACCAGCTCAGGGTAGTCGCCAGGCTTGTATAATAAGTCAACGTGAGGAAATCGTCTCCTCAATTCATGGGGGTGGGAGTTGACAAAGCACCCGGTGACAAGTATTTGGAGATTGGGACGTTTGCTTTTTACACCTTTCAATAAACCTAAAGTGCCCAGGACCTTATTCTCCGCACTTTGTCTTACCACGCAGGTATTGAGAACCACCAAATCGGCATTGGAAAAAGAAGTCGTTGCCCGATAACCGGCAGAATCCAGATATCCGGCTATCTGTCGGGACTCTGCCTTATTCATCTGGCAGCCGATGGTCCAAATAAAATAGCGCGGCAT
>CAYGWI010000052.1:0-5251 GCA_964353715.1 uncultured Dehalococcoidales bacterium
GTTATTGCCTCGGGAGGCTTTGGCGACGGACGTGGCCTTGTGGCCGCCCTGGCACTGGGAGCGAGCGGGATCAATATGGGCACTCGATTCATGGCGACGCAAGAGTGTGCTATCCATCCCAAGGTGAAAGAATGGCTGGTGAAGTCGTCAGAACGCGACACCATGTTCGTAATGCGTTCTTTACGTAACACTGAGAGAGTATTGAGGAACGCCACTGCTGAAAAAGTGGTTGAGATGGAGAAAAGGAGTGCTACTATAGAGGAATTGGCGTCGCTCCTCAGCGGTAAGAGGGGGCTGGAGGTTTACGAAACAGGTGCCCTTGACCGAGGAATAGTGGCCTGTGGGCAGGTAGTAGGCCTTGTCCACGACATCCCCACAGTCAAAGAGCTGATAGACAGGATAATCAAGGAAGCAGAGGACGTTATCTCCAGGGTAGGTGCTCGCGGCACCTTCAAGCCGCTGCGCAAGCCAACCGATGTCGCCAATAAGCCGTAGGCCCTGTCAGTTACGGACAAGCTCGTAGCAGCAAGGTTACCGCATCATTAACCACACTGGAAGATGCCGCACGAGCTAGTTCAGATAGATGAGCGACACTTTTTATGCTTGTAACATCGGGTGATAACCTTCCGTGTCATTGCGAGCCCCGACTTATCGGGGCGCGGCAATCTCAGTGGCCAAATCTTAAACGTCTTGAGTATTGCTATTTGGTGCTTTGATATTGTCTAGGATTTGGTGTTTGGGGTTTAGAATTTACTTTCAGAGATTGCTTCGTCGCTATTGCTCCTCGCAATGACAAGAAAAGAAGTGCTACTAAGGTATTCAACCATAAGGCTGCCTTGAGCCCTCGGGCTAGTGGAGCTATAATATGATTTTGCGCAATAATCGTGGAGGTAGCTGGAGTGTCCACCCGAGATACTCAGGCAATCCAAGGACTGAAGAATGCTATTGGGGAAGGCAGGAACTGGTATGCGGCCCTGCTTGAAGCCATTCGTCTATGGAGTAGTCATGAAGAGGATTACAAGGGACGGCATTATCAGTATGTTGTCGACAACGAAGCTTTCGATTGGCTGGTCCTGACGGAGAGGCTGTGTGAAGAGCTCGATGGGCTTATTCCCGAGAAGGAGAGGACGAATCTCCTCTTCCTCGGTATACCGCCAGTAGAATTATCTAAAGACGAATTCAAGAGTCTAATCGGTGCTTCCAAGTATCGGGGCCACCTCAACTATTTCTATGGTATTCTTGTGGAGCAGTTTCTCCTTCTGTCTGTGATTGAAGAGATACGAAAGACAGAGAGGGTCCTGGGTTTGAACAACGATAACGGAATAGTTGACGAGGCCCACCAACGTATTTATGGTGCCACTCAATCTGCACTTCTAAAGCAGTTCAGAAGCGAAAGACATTATCCTCAACTCAGGTCTATAAGACTGAGCGAGCTCAATGAATTTACCTACTGGCTATTCAAATACCGGATAAAGACCCGCGATAAATCCTGTGTGGCTAGCGATACCAAAAAAGCCCTGACAAAGCTGCACGAGATGTTACGCCTCAAAGCCAGGCCACCTCACCCTCCCGCCTTTGAAGTTTGAGGGTCGTCAGCTATCAGCCGAGGATGAATTCAGCTGAGACAATTCCTGGTTCAATCTCTTCAGTTTATCTTCAAACATCGAAAGCTTCTGTTTCTCTTTTTCAACAACCTGAGCTGGTGCTTTGCCCAAGAAAGCATTGTCTCTTAGCCTGGCTTCAAGGTGGGCGATCCTTTCCTTGATTTCTTCGCTTTCCTTCAGTAGCCGTTGTTCTTCAGCAAGCCGGTCTACTACCCCTGCCAAAGGCACAACCACCTCAGCTTCCTTCAACACCAGGACCAGGTCTTTGTCTTTGGCGAATTCCCTTTTTTGGCGACCGAGTATTGTAAGTGGCCGGGCTTTGGCCAGTATTTCCACCATATCTGCTTGCATGATAAGACTCGAAAGGAGGTCATCAGCATAAACCCGGGCTTCAATCCACTTGTCTGGTTTCACTTTGTATTGAGCCCGAACGTTGCGGATAGAGCGGACAATCTCTATTACCGAATCCATCACCCGCTCCGCTTCTGGAGCAAAGGCCTTATCATCAGCAACGGGATAAGGAGCTATCATTATGGAGGCTGGCATATTGCTGCCGCCAGGCAGGCGCTGCTTCAAGCTCTGCCATAGTTCCTCGGTGACGAAAGGCATGAAAGGATGTAAAAGTCGTAGCGATTTCTCTAACGTACTGACCAGGAAAGGCAAAGGGGAAACCTCACCAGAACTCTCTCCACCCGCGGGGAGGGCAGGGTGAGGACGCAGTCGTATCTTGGCGACTTCAACATACCAGTCACAGAACTTCGACCAGACAAAATCGTAGATCTGCTGCTCGGCTTCACCGAATTGGAAGTTTTCCATCAGTTCGGTGACACTCTTGATCAGGCGGTTAAGCTGGCTATCAATCCAGCGGTCTTCTATTCTCTGTGGTTGTACCTCTAGCGTTTCAGTTTCTAACCTTCCGGCGTCCAGGTTCTGAAGGATAAATCTGCTAGCATTCCACAATTTATTAGCGAAATTGCGGCCGGACTCCAATTTGTCTTGGCCGAGACTCGTATCGTTACCCGCCGTACTGCCTACAGTCAAAGCGAACCGGAGAGCGTCGACACCGTAGTCCCTTATGGGCTCGGCGGGGCTCATAGCGTTCGCTTGCAGTTTGCTTCTGCTCATCTTCTCTCCACCCTTATCCCTGATCAGCCCATGGAGGTAAACCGTGTGGAAAGGTATTCCGCCGGTATCCTCCAATCCCATCATAATCATCCTGGCGACCCAGAAGAACAGGATGTCATAGCCTGTTTCCATTACCGAGCCAGGATAGAAATAGCGGAGGTCATCAGTATCCTCCGGCCATCCCAGCGCAGAATGCGGCCATAGCGCTGAACTAAACCAGGTGTCAAGGACATCGGGGTCCTGGATGATTTGTTTTGAACCACAATGAATGCACGCTGTCGGTTCATCCACCGAGGCAGTCACCTTAGCGCAATCCTGACAATACCATACCGGGATGCGGTGCCCCCACCACAGTTGTCGGCTGATACACCAGTCCCTGATGTTCTCCGTCCAGTCAAAATATGTCTTGGCGAAGCGTTCCGGAATTATGGTGATCCTGCCATCCTTAACAGCCTCGATGGCTGCTTTGGCTAAGGGCTGTGTTCGGACGAACCATTGCAGGCTGACTTTGGGTTCAATCATCGTCTGGCAACGACAACAATGTCCTACCGAGTGAGAGTAGGGCTCGATTTTCTCCAGAAGTCTTTTGTCTTTCAGGTCAGCCAACACCTTATCTCGACAGGCGAACCGTTCCAGTCCCTGGTAGGGACCAGCGTTTTCATTCATAGTGGCATCGGGATTCATGATATCTACCAGGGGCAAATTATGTCTCTGAGCTATCTCGAAGTCCGTGAGGTCATGGGCGGGCGTTATCTTCAAGGCTCCGGTGCCGAAAGAAGTATCAACAGCAGCATCGGCAATTATGGGAATTCCTCTATCTATGATGGGAAGAGTGACATTCTTGCCTATGAGATTCTTGTAGCGCTTGTCCTGGGGATTTACCGCCACAGCCGTGTCGCCCAGGAATGTCTCCGGTCGGGTGGTGGCCACGGTGACGAAGCCCCTGCCTTGAGCTAGCGGATAACGAATATAATAAAGGTGTCCGACAATATCCTTGTGCTCCACCTCAAGGTCAGAGATGGCGGTCTGGCATCGGGGACACCAGTTTGTCATCCGCTCCCCGCGATAGATTAAGCCCTTGTCATACAAGCGCACAAAGGCAGTCCGCACCGCCCTACTGGGACCTTCGTCCAGCGTGAATTTGTCCCTGCTCCAATCACAGGAAGCCCCCAGTGACTGTTGCTGGTGCCTGATGTCATGCCTGTTCTTGTCGGCCCATTTGAAGATCAGTTTCGTGAATTCTTCGCGCCCGATCTCTTCCTTGGTTTTGCCCTGCTTTGCCAATTGTCGTTCGATAACCACCTGCGTGGCAATACCGGCATGGTCCGTTCCCGGCAACCATAAGGTAGGCTCCCCCATCATCCTGTGCCACCTGGCCATCATATCCTGCAACGTCACAAACAGGGCATGTCCTACGTGGAGGTCACCAGTGACATTAGGAAGAGGCATAACGATAACAAAAGGCTTCTTATCGTGGTCTATTCTGGGAGTAAAGTAGCCCTGCTTGAGCCAGAAATCATACCACTTGTTTTCTATTCTGCCTGGCTCATAGGCTTTAGGTATTTCGGACATTGGTTCCAAACCTATCTTAGTTGTCGGTTGTCAGCCAAAAGAGTTCTTGATATCTGAACAAATTCAACGCTTGCTTGACCGGCGGGATTTCGGCCCTGGCAAAAGCGCAGCCACCCTATCCAGAACCTTGTCCGCCACCTCTCGCTTGGGCAGGAGAGGCAGCCCATCGGCCTTGCCTTTGTGGTCAATTATGGTTACTCGATTGGTGTCAGTGCCAAATCCACTATCGCTAGCAGTAATATCATTAGCCACGATGAGGGCCAGCCCTTTTTGCTTTAGTTTCTCCCTGGCGTTTCCCACCAGGTTGCTGCTTTCAGCGGCGAAGCCCACCTTAATGAAGTTTCCCCTGACAGTGCCCAGAATGTCCGGGGTGCGTTCCAACTCCAAGGTTAATCCGGCTTTCCCTTTCTTGATCTTATCTTTAGCTGTCTTTTTCGGGCGATAGTCGGCTACAGCGGCAGCCATAATCAAAGCATCCGCTTTGACAACCATTTCTTCTACTGCGTGATGCATTTCCTCGGCTGTGCAGACTCGTATGACCTTAACGCCTACGGGCTCCGGTACCGAAGCAGGGGCTGTAATCAATGTTACTTCAGCCCCTCGGTCGCGGGCTGCCTCAGCCAGGGCATAGCCCATCTTCCCCGAGGAGCGGTTGCTCAGATAGCGAACCGGGTCGATGGGCTCTTGAGTGCCACCGGCAGTGACCACGATATGTTTGCCAGTTAGGTCTCCATCCCTGGCCAACACCTGGCAAATGTTGCCGATAATATCCTTGATATCGGCAAGTCGTCCCATACCCTCTTTGCCCGAGGCCAACCAGCCTGTGGCTGGACCGACAATCAAGAAGTTGCGAGCTTTGAGTCTAGACAAGTTATTCTGGGTGATTGGATTCGTATACATATTGGTTTCCATAGCTGGGGCAATAAGCACCGGCGCCCTGGTAGCCAGCA
>CAYGWI010000053.1:0-5173 GCA_964353715.1 uncultured Dehalococcoidales bacterium
TGAGGATTGTGATGACCAGGACGGCTGGTATGATGTCGGTGACCCTTATGCCTGCTGTGACGGTAACAGTGCCTGTACCTGCCAGGACCAGGAACTCCGTGACTACTACTGCGATGGCGGCTCCTGTGCTTACACCGTGACCGATACCCAAACCCTGACGACCGATTGCACAGATTGCGACGACGAAGACCCCTGCACCATCGATACTTGCGAGAACGGCCAGTGCGTCCACACTCCCATATACGCAGATATCCTGGAATACTATCGCTGGCTGGAAGGTAACCCGGATGAGGTCAGCACTTCGGAACTTCTCGCCGCTGCCGATGACTGGATTTCAAGTGTGGTGCCGCCTTGTTTCGAGGAGACCATTAACACGGCCCAGTTGCTGCAGCTGGCTGACGAGTGGATCAACTCTGGGTAGCAGATAATAGACGAGAAGGAAGGGGGCTGAGCCCCGTTCCTTCTCACCGATTGATGATGCTTAACGAAATTTTGGAAAGGAGGCAATAGAATGAGAGACATAAAGATAAGAACGGCAGTTGCTTCAGCCATGGTAGCGGTGCTACTTCTTCTTTCACTCTGCAGTGTTGTTCTCGCGGCAGACCCAACGGCTGACGCATCTCGGATGGTAGCCCCCAAGGTAGTGCAGCCTGGGGAGGAGGTGGAGATTACCGTTGTGTTTCAAAACCTGCTCAATGTGACGAAATCCTTCGCCCTGCAGGAGGTCATTCCCGTCGGGTGGGGATTCACACGTGGCACCGACGATGCCGATGCGTTTAAGAATAGCACAAAGGAGTGGGTCTGGCTCTTGGGAGTGGGGGCGGGCGCGAACAAGACAGTTACCTACACCCTCACTGTCCCGATTGATGCCGAGCCAGGAGATTATGTTATCAACGGCACGGTTACCGGTAACAACGTGACGAACCCCGTTGGCGGAGATAACACCATAACTGTGAGCGTGGAGGCACTCTATGCCCTCACCATGGCAGCAAACCCCGGGGCGGGTGGCACGGCAACCGATTTGACCAACGCCTCACCCTACGCAGAAGGTGCCAACGTTAGCATACAGGCAGTAGCCAACCCGGGCTACCGGTTTGTCAACTGGAGCTCGCCAGCGGGCACATTTGACAATGCCACTGCCACCACGACTACTTTCACCATGCCTCCTCAAAACGTAACCGTCACTGCCAACTTCGGACTTGTGCCACCTCCAGTGTATCCGACGGTTACCACGCAAGCCGCCACCGGTATCACCACCACCTCAGCCACCCTGAATATGGGCTATACCGTCGGGAACTTCAGTCCGGTAGAGGTATGCTTTGCCTACAAGAAGTCCACAGGCTCGGTCTGGTCCTTGACTGGTTGGGTATCTAAATCAGCAAATGGCACCTATGCCGCTCCGCTCACCGGGCTGACATCCAGCACCAAGTATGATTTCAAAGCCCAACTCAAGTATGACAGCACTGTGATTGAAGGGCCTACCCTTCAATTCACCACATCAACCCTGCCACCCTCCGGAGGCGGGTGTTTTATTGCTACCGCCGCCTACGGCACTCCCACCGCCAAACAGATCGATGTGCTCCGGGAATTCCGTGACGTGGTGCTGCTGAAAAGCACTGTGGGCTCTCAATTTGTCGCCCTGTACTACCGGTTCAGCCCTCCCGTAGCGGATTTCATAGCCGGACATGAGCTTTTGCAGACTCTGGTCAGAGAGCTCCTGGTTGACCCCATCGTTCGGATAGTTGAAGCTACAGGGTATATGTGGCGGAACTAGAGAGGCATGTCGTAGCAGGTGTGTGAGTCACAGGCACTAGTGTAGAACCTCACACCTGTTATAGCCGAGAGTCGGCCGCGCCACTGAATATCAGGCCCGGCCGACTCTTTTATTGTTGTTGTCTCCACCCAGAGAAGACGCGCAGTGATATCGGGGGCTTTAGCCTCATAGGGGATATTTCACCCTCATCCTTCGATCGATTCAGCACAGGCTCTTAATCCTCTTCATTCAAGGACAGGAATTCTACACTAGGTCGTGCGCAAGACTACAAATGCCCCTGCCCATAAGTCTTGGGGAAAATATCGCATTACGAAATTCCAGACAAAACAGTACCAAAACGGCACCAAAATGGTACCAGTGGGTGATTCCCTCTTGGATTAGATAACTGCTATACCTGTATATATTCGAGATATATTGAAATATATTAAGAAAAGAGGTGAATGATGAAAAGACTAAAATATCTAGCCATAGCTCTGTCGCTGGTGCTGAGCTTCATTCTGGTGACGGCAGTGCCGGCGCTGGCAGCGCCAGTGGTGGCTTCGGTAACAGAAACGGCATTTGGCGCCGATACAACAAACCACTACGTGAATATGCCAGCGACGGTTGGCGCTGGCGACTTACTAATTGTCGCTTTCACCAATGATGGCAGTGCACCCGTAACTACGCCCGATGGATGGAGTTCACTGGCATCGGATGCCAATGGATCGGCAGTCAGGTTATCTGTCTGTTACAGGACAGCTGCAGGGACAGAGGGTGGGACGGTGGTGGATTTCGTAACCTCTGCTGCAGAACAGGCGGCGGCACAGGTCTACAGGATTACAGACTGGCATGGCACAACCCCGCCAGAGATTTCAACAGCTGCAACAGGCACAAGTACGGCACCCAACCCAGCTTCTCTTAACCCGGCCGGATGGGACGTAGCCAGCACCCTCTGGATAGCTGTGGCAGGGCAGGACCGAGGAGACCAGCCGGGAACTACGGCGTACCCGGCTAGTTATGCAGATGGGACAAGTACACTGTCTTCATTCACAACGGGGAGTTGCCGAATATACTCAGCCAGCAGAGTGCTTGCTGCTGCCTCGGAAAACCCCGGCGCTTTCACTATCCCAGTATGGGAGGAATGGGTTGCCTTTACCATAGCGGTTAGACCGGCACCACACAACCTCACCACCAACAGCACCGAAGGAGGCTCGGTAACCACACCTGGCGAGGGAGTGTTTGCCTACGATGAAGGAACGGTGGTTGATCTGATGGCCGAGGCTGAGGAGAGCTACCGATTTGTTGAATGGACTGGTGATGTGGGCAACGTTGCTGATGTCCACGCCGCCGCGACCACTATCACCATGAACGGCGACTATTCCGTCACAGCCGAGTTCGTCAAGCAGTATGACCTCATCGCCTCCGGTACGGAAGGAGGCTCGGTAACCGAGCCGGGGGAAGGGTTGTTTACCTATGACGAGGGAACGGTAATTGACCTGATAGCCGAGGCTGAGGAGGGCTACCGATTTGATGAGTGGATTGGGGATGTGGGCACCGTTGTTGATGTCTATGCCGCCGCAACCACCATCACCATGAACGGCGACTATTCCGTCACAGCCGAGTTCGTCAAGCAGTATGACTTCATCGCCTCCAGTACGGAAGGAGGCTCGGTAGCCACACCTGGTGAGGGAGTGTTTACCTATGACGTGGGAACAGTGGTCGACCTGATAGCTACTCCGGCTGCAGGCTACCGGTTTGTGGAGTGGACTGGTGATGTGGGCACTATTGGCGATGTCCATGCTGCCACCACAGCCATCACTATGAACGGCGTCTATTCCATCACAGCCGAGTTTGTCAGGCAGCACAACCTCACCATCTCGAGCGCGGCTGGAGGTACGGTAACAACCCCCGGCGTGGGAGTGTTTACCTATGACACAGGTACGGCGGTGAATCTCGTAGCGAGTCCAAGTGAAGGCTATTACTTTGCCTACTGGGCTGGCGATGTGGGTACTATTGCTGGTGTTCATGTTGAAATTACCACCATCACCATGAATGGCGACTATTCAATCACCGCCAACTTTGTAGAAGGGTCGTCAACTCCACCACCCTGGGGAAGCAGTGGAGGGTGCTTCATTGCTACTGCAGCCTACGGCACTCCCAGCGCTAGACAAATCGATGTACTTAGAGATTTCAGGGATGACGTACTGCTGAAGAACGCCGCGGGCTCTCAATTCGTCGCTCTGTACTACCGGCTCAGCCCTCCCATAGCAGATTTCATAGCTGGAAATGGGTTTGTGAGAACTCTAGTCAGGGAGCTCCTGATTGACCCAATTGTTTGGGTGGTTGAAGCTACAGGGGATATGTGGCGTAACTAGGGCAAAGCATAAAGGCTCAGAATTGTAGGAAACTTGGGCAGGGCTTGTCCCCGCCCAAGTTTCGTTTACCTTGTGCCTCCCTAGGACGACCTTCTTAAACTAAGGAAGCTCACTCCGAAAAGGAGAACAGCACTTACAGCAAAACCTATAAGGCCAAGGTCTGCTTTGAGAGGAATGTCCAGACCTGGTATCTTTCCCAGCAAACCTGTCATTCCGCCACCTATGAGTGCAGCCAGGGCTCCTTGCGGTGTCACCTTTAGCTTCTGCTTGTAGAAGCCGGCGATTACGGGAACGACCAGGCCGCAGGTGAAAATGGTATAGGCAAAAAGAAGGGATGAGATCACTCCTTTCAAAATCATCGCCAGTCCCAGCGCCAGCAGACCTAGCAAGATGATATTAAGGCGGGTAAGAAAGATGGTCCTTTGTTCGCTAAGTGAAGGGTGGAACCGCTTAATTATGTCCTGGGTCAAGATGACACTCTGGCTGAGGAGACAGGTATCCGCTGAAGACATAAGCGCCGCAACCAGAGCAGCAAGGACTAACCCGCCCAGCCAGGGAGAAAAAACTCCGCCTATTAATTGAGGAAAAGCTTGCTCAGGAGAGATCTGTGGGTAAAGGACTCGGGCGCCCATCCCTATTAAAACAATGGCGAAAGCGAGAGGAATTAAAGAAAAGGCAGATAGGAAAGTTGCTCTTTGAGCAGTTTTTTCGTTTCTGGCACAAAAGAGTCGAGTGTACATATCAGGTCCCACCACATAAGTTGCTCCCACCAGAATCAAAAGCGATAGAAGCGCCTTCCAGTCGAATTGAGGGCTCACAGGGAAGGAAAAGAAATCTGCGGGTAGAGAAAGCCTTAATCCGTCTAATCCTCCTACCTGGGGAAGAAACAGTCCTAAACCAATAAAGATGCCGAGGTAAATTACTATCGCCTGGTAAAGGTCAGTCCGAATTACCGAGAGTTGTCCTCCTATAACGGTATAGGCAACAAAGACTATGGTAAAGATGACCATCCAAAGAGCACCGGAACCCATCCCAAGGATGGATA
>CAYGWI010000054.1:0-5138 GCA_964353715.1 uncultured Dehalococcoidales bacterium
CAAAGATTATAGATGGCGTCGTACAGTTGTTGCTCGAACATGGCTGCAGAGACATCTCTATAGGTGAGGGCGCCATTATTGGCATATTTGATGAACTTGCGCCATATACGAAACAAGGTTTCAAGGGCACAGGCATTGAAAAGATATCAAGAAAATACGGAATCAAACTGATTGATTTCAATACGGGTGCTTCTGGTGAGTTAGATTTAGGAGGGACAAAGGTTCAAGTGTCGAGGACGGCCTTAGACACAGACTTCCTCATCAACGTTCCCGTGCTCAAGACTCATTTCCAGACGAAGGCCTCCCTGGGTTTCAAGAATTTGAAGGGCTGCCTCGACAAAGATTCGAAGAAGAAGTTTCATACTAGCAAGCGGCTGGATCTGCTAATTTGTCTATTGAACGAAGCTATCAAGAGCGACCTGGTGATAATTGACGGCATATACATGCTGGAAAAGGGACCGGAGACTCTTGCAGGTGTGGCCCACCGCAAGGATTTGATTATAGCCAGCCCGGATGTATTCGAGTGCGATGTTGCTGGAGCCACAATCCTGGGAGTTGACCCGGCACAAGTTGACTATCTGAGGGAATTTGCCCAGAGACATGGTCGGTCTTTTGATATCAGCGCAATTCAGATTAAAGGAGAGGACATAGAATCTCTGAAGGAGCAACTTGAGTGGCGATTTGAGCCGGACGAAGAACTACTGGCCCCGGCGAAGATAACAGGACTTTCCGCTCCTTACCCGGGACAAACTCTTTGTTCCGCTTGCGGTGCCACTCTTGCTCTGGCGCTATCAATATTCGGCAAAGACAATCCTGGGACGGATTTTGGCGGTGCAGCATTCTATTATGGGTTGGGATTGAAGCCAGCAGAGAAGAAGGAGGGTACAAATGCCTCCCCTGCAAAGCTTCTCCTCTATGGCGAGTGTGCCATCAGAAGTAATAAGAACTTGCAAAATGCCATAAAGATAGAGGGATGCCCGCCTACACTAACTAAAACTGTGTTTGCCTTGATGAAATCACTGGTACGTAGGCCCAGGATGTTCAGAATGCTGTTTGTGCGGGCTATGAAGTTAATCGGAATAAGGCTCGGGATCTATCATGAGGTCTTCCCCAGATGGGAGCGATACCGGGCAAAAGAGTTTGACAAGGCCCACTTCTCGTGAAGGAAAGGATTCCTTCACGCCTCAGGGATACAGGAATTTGAAAATTAAAGGGCAAAAATCAAAATGACAACCCAAAATGCAGAAGTCTTTGACCTTTCCTCTGTCACTTTGCATTCTTGTCTTTACATTTTGCATTTCAGAAAGATTTGTCGAGCACTACCCATTGGATTTGGTTGTCGTCCTTGAGGACCGAGACAATATGGTTCTTGTGTCGTAATTGCTCCACCAGGAAGAATTGCCCCTTGTAGTCCAGAGTAATATGGTTCTCGTCGGGGACTGAGGTTATCCGACAGGTTCTTAACCCGCCTATACCGATTCCGATGACCTTCAGGATCGCTTCCTTCGCCGTCCAGTAGCGAAAAAGAGTGTCCCGGGACTTTTCCTTTAGTGCCCATTCTTTGTCACTCGCTACACGAGCAAAAAGTGATTCGGGCCGGGGTCTTATCTCTTCAATGTCTATTCCGACCTTATGTTTGCTAACCACCGCCGCCACGTACCTGGGCTTATGAGAAAGAGACCAATAAATGCCGGCGGCTGGACATGGTACACCGTTCTTATCCTTGAGTAGCTCTCCGAGCCTCACTCGACTTTTTTCGGCACTCAGCTTCAAAGCCTCTCGGGCAATCCAGCTCAGATGGTCTACCGCTTCTTTCCCTGAGGGCTTATGTTCAGCTTCGATAACCGGCATGATTACCGGAAATAGAGTCATGGGTTTGCTAAAACCTTGTTGCCTTCTTGATGATAGCTTTATCAAAGTAGTTGATTGACATTCCAGCATCCACAATGATGCCCTGGGCATTAATGCCGCTGGACCGCTCGCTTAAAAGGAACGCCACGGTATTGGCTACTTCCTTAGTGATCAGAGCTTTTTTGCGCAGGGTTAGTTGTTCCGCAAAGAGGTAATAGTCTAAATAGCCAGGTATCCCGGCGGATGCTGAGGTTTTTAGAAGTCCGGCGTTAACGGAGTTGAATCGGATTTGGGAAAAGGAACTGAAGGATTTGGCCAGAAAGCAGATAGTCGAGTCCAGAGCAGCCTTCACCGGAGCCATGAACCCATAAGGTTCAGCTGCCATCTTAGTCGTTGAGATGGAAATGGTGACAACAGATGCTTTCTCATCCAGCAGGTGTTTGAACGCATTGGCAATGGCGATTAACGAGTAACAGGAGATATCAATTGATTGCAGGAAGTCTTTCCTTTTTGTTTCGTGAAATGGTTTAAGTCCTTCTTCGTAATTGGCAAAAGCAATGGAATGAACAATGCCATGAAGTCTGGGATATTTTTTGGAGATATCTTCAGCCAGTCTCTTAATTTCATCCTCGCGTTCAACATCACATACATAGATATCGGCACCAGGAATGATTTTGCCAACGGTCTCCTTTCTGGCCTCCGAGCGCGCACTATAGATTACGTTTGCCTTTGTCTCAGAAAGGACCTCACCGACGGAGAAGGCGACGCTCTTCTTGTTAGCCACCCCGAAGACAAGGAAGGTCTTACCCACAATGTCTAAGAAATCCATAGAGTTGCTCCTTCTATTGTTCGTAGTACACGTCAGGGTGCCTCTTCAGTCAAAGTAACGGTGAACTCGACTGTGACCGATGTCTTGCCCCCGACTGACGCTTTCCCCTTCATGAAATAGGCGTTACTGATCTTCTCTATCAGCTCGGCTTCGATGTCCAGGGTACTGCCGGGCTTGACGATGCTTTTGAACTTGGCATTATTAATTCGGGTCAGAACAGGAATACCTCCGGCCATACCACCCGTCATTTTGGAGAGCAGGATTGCGCCTGTCTGAAAGATGGATTCACAAATGAGCGCCCCGGGCATGATTGGGTGTCCGGGATAATGTCCGGCAAAAACCGGCTCATCGGGTTTGATGTCTTTCGCGGTTTTGATTTTCGTGTCGGTCAATTCTACGATTCTATCAACAAACAAAAACGGTGGACGATGGGGTATAGCGTTTAGAATCTCCTCCATCTCATAATCCTCCGCTCACCTCGAGAGTAGAGCCGGTAACATAGGATGCTTCTTTGGAAGCCAGAAAGAGAACACAAACTGCTACCTCTTCGGGGCATCCGAATCTCTTGGCAGGAATCCTGTCGAGATAAGCTTCACGCAATTTAGCTGGAAGGTCCTGGATGAGCTCAGTTTCAATAAATCCGGGCGAGACGCAATTGACCGTGATGCCCCGGGTGGCAACTTCCTTGGACAATGATTTCGTCAATGCGCTCAGGCCCGCCTTTGCGGCTGCATAATTTGCCTGGCCGTCAAAAGCATACCGCTCCATCACAGAGCTTATGTTAATAATCCGTCCGTATCGTTTGCGCATCAGATTCCTGACGGCAAATTTGCACATGTAAAAGACACCAGTGAGATTGACATTCAGCACATCGTGCCAGTCCGATTCTTTCATCATGGCCAGGACTGAGTCCTTTCTGATGCCGGCGTTGTTCACCAAGACTTCGAAGTTCCCGTATTTCGTGTCTATGTATTTGAAAAACCTCTCCACCTCTTCATACTTGCCCACATCGAGTTTCTGCACATCAATGTTCTCGGCAAATTGGCTGTTGTCTTGCTTGAACCGTGCCGCCGCGCCTTCGTTTGTCGAGTAAGTGACAACGACTTTGGCACCTGCCTTCAAGAAACTCTCGGCAATAGCTTTGCCTATTCCTCTGGTTCCGCCGGTAGCAATGACAGTCTGTCCTTCGAAATCACGCATTTCGTGCACCTGCCGAGAGAAGCTTGTCCACGTCGTTGGCGACAATTACTCCGTAGTTAGCTGCGCCTAGCCAACCTGACATAATAATCCCTACGGAGCCGGTATGAAAAAGTCCGGGTATCTCTTTAGGAAGCCCCATACTGATCTTCAATCCTTCGAATTTTGTGCCAAAGGAGGCGCCGCCTAAATGGACCGTGTACCTTTGAAATGTCCTGGGAGTAGCGGCTTCGAGATGGTCTATCTTATCTCGAATTTTGGGAACATATCTCTCCAGAGCATTGAGCGTCCTTTGAATCAATTCCTCCTTGGAAGCCCGATATTCTTGTTCGGACAGATTCGCCCAATCTTCGTAGTTGGCATTCGAAGATGCAACGATGGAGTACATGTCAGAGCCTGGCCGGGTTTGTGGATAATAGATGGAAAATGTCCGGCTGGTGGTGTTTTTGCTGCGGAGTTCCTCAGGATCGAATTTCTCTGCCTCTGACGTGAAAAGCAAATCCCCGATGTAGTCAATCTTCTGGCCTTTCTTGATACCCATGTAGACCTGGCAGCTGCTATTATTGAGGCGCACTTTTTTAGCTTCTTCAAGGAAGCCTTGGGAAAAACTCTCATCTCCGACCAGCTTATGGATCGTTGATAACAGATTACCATTGGAGACAACAGCCTTACTCTTGATGGTGTTCCCATTCGCTATTACCCCGGCAACCCTTTTGTCTTCGGTAATGATCTTTTCCACCAGACACTTGGTTCGAATATCAACGCCGTTTTTCAGAAGCTCTTCCCGCATTCTTCCGATAAACTGGTCTGTTCCTCCCCGAACGGTGTAAACGCCTTTGTTCATGAAGTTGGAAAACACAATTCCATAAGTCAGGGACGGATCATCTAGAGTTGACCCGTTGGCGTAAGTGATTGACTCCATCAACAGGCGGTGAACATCGTCGCGGCCGGGAAAGAATTTCTCAAAGAATTCTCGCGTTGTCACGCTCTGATCATCGTAAAAATTCATGTTTCTTGCTGTATCGAAAAAGCCTTCAACATTATCTCGGGGTACTTTGAACTGCTCCTGCAGGACGCGTGTAAAATCCTCCCTGTCATAAGTTGTGGAAAATGAGAATTGAGGGTTGTCAAACCTGATTCCTCTGAGCTGCACGATCATGCTGGCGATTTCAGGAGTCCAGTACTTGCGACAGGTCTTGATCATGCCCACGGGAAATCCGTGCAAGGCGACATCAAAGATGTGCTCCTTTCTTTTGAACCA
>CAYGWI010000055.1:0-5084 GCA_964353715.1 uncultured Dehalococcoidales bacterium
TTATTATACACCCCTCCACCCAATCCCCAAAGGAGATTTTTGGGCCAGAGCACGGATAAAATATCGATTCTTGCGACATGCGCAGCAGCTGCCTGCAGTACCAAACTGCAGAACTACGATAGTCTACGTTGTGACACTCGCTAGCGGAGATGCTGGAGAGATAGGCGTGGTTCCCCGATTTGTCGGGTTTTGGCGCAAGTCCTCGGAGTGTTTACCTGTTGGCTTGCTTCTCAGCCCAATCGCCCGCTCCCGGTACCTTCCACATTTTGCCAGTTCCGGCCTGAATCATAAGGATGATCCACAAGATAAACATCATAACTCCAATCATCCAGCCCATCACACTGGCAAAAATCGTGAGGCCGATTGACAAGGGGAAAGTCGCGGCTGCAATTGCTCCGGGTATGGTACTCAAAACAAGATGTGCTACCGTCAACACCCCGAAGGTCATGATAGACTGCCAGGCATGGAATTTGACGAAGGTGCTCTTCTTCTCCAGCACTACAAAGATTATTCCCGTTATCCATCCTGCTACGTAGCAGAGAAGCCCGGCTACGTTGGCTGTCAGGCCTGTGCTACTCTCGGCTTCGGGTTTGGCTACTGCAAGGGCACCAAGCTCACCACCGCATTTGGAGCAAAACTTGGCCCCTTCTGGATTTTCCGCGCCGCATTTAGAGCAAAACATATTCACCTCCTTGCGTTAAATCTATATCACGTATTAAGGATATGTCAATAACTTCCTGGGGCTCTTTGTCAGACTGCGTGTTGGCAAAGGGCTAGATGCTTCCTCCTCAAAGAACCTGTCGGGGTGGCATGGAATTCTTCGTGGAGTCTATCCTGAGCGAGATTCTTGGGTCGCTCTGCTCCCTCAGAATGACAACGAACTAAAGGTTCGGTGGCAGGGTGGCAGAAATCGGGTGTGTTTTGTTGCTTGGCCGGGCTTACTGCTTCTGTCGGCTCCGTCTGTGGCAAAATCAGAGGCTCGTTGGCTGCTCAAGTCTCTGACACTCAGCCCAGAATTGTCAAGATGCCCTCGCGAATCATCTTCACGGCAATGGCGGCCAGAAGCAACATGATCACCTTGGATATAGCAGACACACCGGTATTTCCCAGAAAAGCCACGATTCGAGTAGCCTGTCTAAAAAGCGCCCACTGTATCATTAGATTGAGGACGAGAGAAGGCAGCACAATGGCAATATGATGCTGGCCCATCAACAATAGCAAAGCAGCAAGCACGGCCGGCCCGACAACTAGAGGAGTGCCTAGAGGTACGACGCCGATCATCTCGGAGGATGATACATCCTCGGTTTCCATGATCTTACCGGTGATTAAATACCTGACGGCCAAAATCAGCAGAATGATGCCGCCGGCCATTAGGAAATCAGCCACCTCGATGCCCAAAAGCGAAAAAACAGCTTTGCCGACAGCAATAAATACCAGACCTACACCGAAGGCAGTAAGCGTGGCCAAATTCGCAGTCTTCTTACGATGCGCAGCTGTCCCCTTTTGCGTCAAGGCGAGAAAGACAGGCAGATTCCCCACGGCGTCCATGGCGATGAAAAGAGGAACGAAAGTCAAAGCTAAGTCTCGAATGATGTCTACCATCTCACCCGAAATGCTGCTCCTTCAATTCTCAACTCATACTTGTTGAAAGTGGATTCTGTGTCTTTCGAAAGAAGCTGAAGCCGATTCTGCCAGATTCAATTTTGTCGAAAAACCCAGGTGGCTGAAGCCACGGCATCATCTTCGTCCAAGGTCATTAGTCTGGCTCCCCGGCCGTTTCTGCTCTGAATCGGGACCTGCTCCATCGGGATGTTTACTACGTTTCCCTTAGTTGATAACATGACCAGAGAGCCTTGCGGGGACACAAGCTTGGACAAAGCCAGGTTACCCGTTTTCGGATTAACCCTGTACGTTCTTACCCCTTTGCTTCCTCTGTTGTGAACCGGATAGTTCTTTGTCGGGGTCAGCTTGCCAAACCCTTTCTCGGTGACTGTGAGAACATAGGCATCAGGAAGGACGATGCCCATACCGACGACATAATCATCGACAAGACGAATGCCCCGAACACCGCCACTGGTTCGGGATGCTGTCCTCAAGGCTTTGACCTGAAATCGAATAGCCCTTCCATTCCGGCTCACCAAGATGACCTCATCTTCATCGGCAACTACACCGGCTGAGGTCAGCTTATCCTTTTTCCTGAGTCCCATGGCAATAATGCCATTTCTCCTTATCGAAGCAAACGCTCCCAGGTTAGTCTTCTTTATCACGCCACCTTTAGTGGCCATCAATAGAAACTTCTTCGCAGGAAAACCCGGGATGGCTAATAACACCGTTACGTCGTCCTCCAAACTAATGGGTAATAAATTGACCAGAGCGATCCCCTTGGCTGTGCGGGAGGAATCCTCCGGAACCTCGTAGCACTTGAGACAGTAAACCTTACCACTGCTGGTGAAGAAAAGGAGATTGTCATGGGTGTCAGTTACCAGGATGTGGTGCACTGTATCGCCTCCCCGGGTTACCATTCCCATGATGCCTTTTCCGCCGCGATGTTGCAGCCGATAAGTGCTGGCCGGGATTCTCTTGATGAACCCCTTGTTGGTGAAGGTGACTACCATCGACTCGTGGGGGACAAGGTCTTCCGTACGAAGTTCTTCGATTTCTTCTGTCTTCACTACTGTGCGCCGCGGGTCACCATAATTGGATTTAAGCTCCTGAGCATCCTGGCCAACCAGTGAGTATACCTTCCGGGGGTTAGCCAACAAATCTTCAAGATAGGAAATATTCTTTATGACAGCGGCATATTCCTCAGTTATTTTGTCTTGCTCTAGCTTGGCCAATCTGCGAAGCGGCATATCAAGGATAGCTTGCGCTTGAATCTGTGACATAGTGAAAGCCGCCATCAAATTGGCACGAGCGGACTCCACGGTTTGAGACTGTCGAATGATCTTGATTACCTGCTCCAGGTTGTTGAGGGCGATTCTGAAGCCTTCGAGGATATGAGCCCTATCCTTTGCCTTATCAAGTTCAAATTGAGACCTCCTGGTAATGACCTGAAAACGAAAGTCGATGTAGGAAGTCAGCGCCTCTCTAAGGTCAATTACCTTAGGTTGTCCATCAACCAAAGCAACCATATTGATGTGGAAGGAAGATTGCATCGTGGTATACTTGTAGAGGCTGTTAAGCACCTGTCGGGGTTGTGCTTCCCTCTTGAGTTCGATGACTATGCGCATGCCTTCCCTATCCGACTCATCACGCACCTCCGCTATGCCCGAAATCCTCTTCACCTTGGCCAGCTCGGCTATTTTCTCTACCAAGGCTGCTTTGTTTACCTGATAGGGAAGTTCAGTAATTAGTATTTGTCTCTTGCCTGTTTTGGTGGTCAGCTCTCTGGCTTTGGCTCGAAGTACAATCTTTCCTTGACCTGTGGTGTAGGCGTTGTCTATGCCGCCCTTTCCCCAAATTATCCCGCCAGTGGGAAAATCGGGGCCTTTGACTAGCTCCAGTAGTTCCTCTGCAGTGGCTTCGGGCTTATCGATCAGGCAGACAATGGCATCGCATATCTCGCCCAGGTTATGGGGAGGGATATTGGTCGTCATTCCCACAGCTATGCCTGAAGAACCATTAACCAGTAGATTAGGCAACCTGGCGGGCAGGATGGAAGGTTCCTGGAGAGAGGCATCGAAGTTGGGAACGAAGTTGACGGTATTTTTTTCGATGTCGACTAGCATTTCCTCGGCAATTTTGGAAAAGCGAGCTTCGGTATACCTCATTGCTGCCGGTGGATCGTTGTCGACGCTGCCAAAATTACCCTGTCCGTCAACCAGGGGATATCTCAGGGAGAAATCCTGAGCCATGCGTACCATGGCTTCATATATCGGGGAATCTCCATGAGGGTGATACTTCCCCATGACTTCACCGACAATGCGGGCGCTCTTTTTGAAAGGACTGTTGTATCGCAGCGCCAAGCCGTCCATAGAGTACAAAACACGTCGCTGCACCGGCTTTAAGCCATCACGCACATCCGGCAGGGCTCGGGAGATGATAACGCTCATAGCGTAGTCTAGATAGGAGCTTTTCATCTCCTCTTCGATATCTACAGGCTTTACTATTGCAGCTTCCATCAAATCCCAATTCCCCTTTCGCCATCTCCACCGACGACGGTGAAACCCTCAGGCAAGGATTCTTCTTCAGGCCCAGGTTCTTCTTCCTCCTCAGAATAGTCGGACTCAGGTATGGGTTCACCTTCATCGGTAATGATTCCTCGTCTGAGAAGGCTTTCTTTTATGCGGGTGCGCAGGCGCTCTGTAGCTTTAATAGGAAAGGAGGGGTGTCCTACTTGACCGGGATGTCGATAAATCTCTTTAATAATCACCTGCACTTTGTCTTCCTCAACATTGAGAATTGCTGCGTCGTATCTATTGCCACCTCGCATTAGTTTGATTAGACGCAATCCTTGTCTGGGTTCCACCTCTCCCAGGTATTCTCCGCTCTCACTGGTTACAATCAGGCGCTGTTTTTTTGCCTCCAAACGCACCTGGTCACCGAATCCCATCTTGGCCAAGACCTCGAGCGGAGCTACACTATGAAGATTTACCACTCCCGCCTTCCCCACTTCAGTTATGAAGAGGTCAAGAGCAACCCTTCGAGTTTGAACTTTCGAGGGTGAAGTCTTTTGAGGAGCGGTCTTCAAGGTCGCCATAGACTCAGATAGACTGGTTAATCGGGCAAGATTCTTCCTGGCAATGGCATTATCGGGGGCAAGCTTCAAAGCCTTGAGATATGCGTCCTTAGCTCCGTCAAAACCACCTAGCTCTGTCAAGGCTCGGCCAAGGCGATTGTAGGCCTCGACGTCGGAGGGAAATTTCTCAATTATGTCCCTATTTAGCGCTTCAGCCTCTTCCCATCTGCCTTGAAGAGCCAAATCTATAGCTTCCTTACTCAGACGTTGTCTTAATCGAGCTTTTTCCTCTTCTTGTTGCTGGTAAGATGCAATATACATTTCCATAGACCTATATAATTAGGATGTCAGGCCCAGATTGTCAAGTCTCCTTCTCCAACTCGAAGGCTTGATGCAGTGCCCGAAC
>CAYGWI010000056.1:0-5054 GCA_964353715.1 uncultured Dehalococcoidales bacterium
CCTAAGGAGGCCTTTTGAAGCTCATTTTAGTCAGGCATGGCGAAACTCACTGGAACAAGGACGGGCTTGTTCAGGGAGGCGACAGCGATATCGAACTAAATGATACCGGATTGGAACAAGCCAGGAGGCTAGCGGCTTTCCTCAAGAATGAGCCTGTTATTGCTATACTCTCCAGTCCCTTGCAGCGAGCTGTAGCTACAGCCGAAGTCATTGCCAGCCAGCACCAGTTGCCTGTAGAGACTGATCAAGGACTTAAAGAGCTCAAAGTTGGTGACCTGGAAGGCATATCTATTTCGAATTTACGTACCACGTTCAGCCGGTTCTTACTAAGGTGGTGGCAGGACGGCGAAGCAATGAAATTGCCCAATGGAGAAAGTCTTGTTGACCTGCAGCAGAGAGCCTGGAGGGTTATTGAAGGTCTGTTAGAAAAGCACAAGACCAGTCCTGAGCTGAACAAAGACGCTACGGCGGTAGTAGTCAGCCATTACTTCGTCACCCTAGCCATCATTCTCAAAGCTTTAGATTTGCCTCTGGGCTACTTTATCAAATTCAAATTGGACCTTGGTGGAGTGAGCATTCTTGAGTTCCGGGATTATGGAGCCCGCCTGGTGATGTTCAACGACACATCCTATTAGTGTTAGCTACGAGGGGCAAGGCAAATAACAATGACAAATGACAGAGCGCAAAACCCAAATAAGAGAAAGAGGTGCTTCTAATATTTAGACATGTGGAGCTACTGAAAATTGTGAGGGGCACGGCGAAGAAGTATTTCTAATGACCAAACTCAAGCTAGAGTCGAAAGTCATAGATTTCATCCAGCGGTATGACTTGATTCCGCGCAAGGAGCTGGTCGTTGTCGGTGTCTCAGGTGGTGCCGACTCAGTATGCTTACTTCATGTCCTGGCAGAATGGCGAAGGAGACTGGGGATGAAACTCCACGTTGCTCATCTCGATCATCAAATTCGGGGGGTTGAATCCCAAGCTGATGCTGAATACGTGTCCAATCTGGCTGGCTCACTGGACATTCCCATCACTGTTGAGAGCCAAGATGTGGCTGCCCACCGGACTGAGAGAAAATGCTCTCTCGAAGAAGCTGCCCGGGAACTACGCTATGCTTTCTTTGCCAGGGTAGTCAGAAAGGTCGGGGCCCATCGAATTGCCGTAGGCCACACCAGGGATGACCAGGTAGAGACCATTCTGATGCACATATTACGGGGAACAGGCATTACCGGATTGTCTGGTTTGGCCCCTTGCTCGCCTCTGGCATATGACAGCCAGAGAATGTCATTGCCAGCCGAAGCTCCAAGCGTCACGAATAAGCAGCGAAGCAATCTCCTGGTAATTAGACCTCTCCTGGACACTACCAGAGAGGAAACAGCCGGTTACTGCCAGAAACACCAGCTTGACCCGCGTATTGATTCCTCAAATCTGTCGCCTTCCTTCTTCCGAAATCGTCTTCGCCTCCACTTGTTGCCTCTGCTCAGACAGTATAACCCCAGCATTGACCAGGCCCTGCTCAGGCTGGCTGATATCGCCAAAGAAGACAATGCCTTCATTGAACAGCAAGCTTCCGCGGTGTGGGACGAAGTAGCCAGGCAGGAAGATAACGCCATCTGCCTGGATAAGAAACAAATGGCTGGCTTGTCAATAGCCTTGCAGAGGCACCTACTGAGAACTGCTGTAACCAAGCTGGCCGGGGATATTCGAGACATCGAAGCCAGTCATATTGAGGCGGCCAGGGGCCTGCTAAATAAACAGCCCAGCAAAAGAATATCTCTCCCCCACGGCATTATCTGCCAGGGAGGATATGACGAGCTTGCAATTACCCGATACCGCTCAGTCATGGCGACCCCCCTTTCCGTCATTGCCAGCGACCTGCCCGCCAAGACTCGGCTCGCCTGCTGGAGTCATACGGCGAGCAGGCAGGCGGGAGCGTGGCAATCTCAGCTCCCTCCCTGCCCTTTCCCTCCGCTGTCGGCCGAATTTCATCTTAAAGTGCCTGGTAAGACAGCCTTCCCGGGATGGAACGTGCTGGCCAGCATAGTTCGAGAGCAAATAGCTCTTCTGTCATCGCGAGGCGCCATGACCACAAACCAGAGCACCTATCAAAGCAATCTCGTTGCTCATTTCGACTTACAAAAAACAGGAATGAACCTCTGCGTCCGCAAGCGTCGCCCCGGAGACAGATTTCAGCCCCTGGGTATGAATATGCCCAAGAAGCTCCACGAGTTCATGGTTGATGCCAAGATACCGCGTTCCTGGCGAGGCCGTGTCCCGATTGTTTGTTCCCCCGGCCAAATCATCTGGGTAGCAGGCTGGCGTATTGATGATAGAGTCAAGCTTACCGAAGGTAGCAAAGAAATCCTTCGCTTGGAGTTCATCAAGTCGCCATGAATAGGGTGTTTATTTGTCATTGCGAGGAGCCGAAGGCGACGAAGTAATCCCATAGATTGCCACGCCCCGACAAGTCGGGGCTCGCAATGACCAGGAGGAGTCGCTAGACACTCCCGATGAAAGCAGTGGACAGGGAATTACTTCTGCGCCGTCTTACCGTCGAGGAAGCCCTATACCGGCTTGACCAGTATCTCTACGATGCCTTTATGGCTGGCTTGCCTTCTGTTCGTATTGTTCATGGTAAAGGGACAGGAAAACTACGCCGCGCCGTACACGAATCATTAGCCAAGCATCCCCTGGTCAAATCCTATCGCCTTGGTGATTATGGCGAAGGAGCCTACGGCGCCACCGTAGTTGAGCTGACAAATCGCTAGAGTTTGCCTCAGCAATTAGAATTATCACAGGGTTTAGTTATTGCTTATCCGAGCACGGAGACTTTATAATGCTTCTTGATTTTCGGGAATCAGGGCATGGAAACAATTAGAGAGACATTACGGCAAGAAGGGGTCCTTGCTGAGCAGGAGGAGCCATCAACCGGAATTAAAGAAGCGCATAGTGAGATAGAATTCCTGCGCCGGCGGCTTGATCGTCTGGCGAAGTTACTATCACTTCTAAAAGAAAAGTATCACAATAGACTGGATAGCCTCTCTACCCAGACTAGTGACATAGACATACAACAATGGGAGCTCAGAAATCTGGCGAAGCAACTGAAGGGGAACAAAGAGAAGCAATCAATTGTCAAGGAACAGATGGTGAGCATGGAGAAGCGCAAGAAGACACTTATCGGAGTAGCAAGGCAAATTGCAGGATATAGGAAATCAAGTAATGCCCAGGTTGAATCAATAGAAGAAGAACGGGAAATCCTTTCTCAGCGGATTCGTGACCTGGAGCAGACACTGGAGCTTGTAGAGCAAGCTGAACTAAGTAGAAAAGAGCTGGACATTGTCGTCCAGCGAATTCATTCCAAAAAAGGCTGGCTGGAAGAGCATGCCCTGGACCTCAGCAAAAGGACTCTAGATTTGCTCTTCGACTTTTACATACCTCCCAGGCGCAATAGACGATTTAAGCTATAATCTGCCTGATTTATCAGGCGAGCATAAACTCAACCGCTGCCCCTTCGGGCAGAGACGAACTCCGTCACCACATTTCTTGAAGGTTAAGAATTCAATTCGCAGGGGCGGGTCTTGTGCCCGCCCATACCATCCCCACTGATGAGGCGGGGATAAACCCCGCCACTACCTTATGCTTAGCTGGGAGGCTCTCGGTCAGGTTCCAGGCGTAGTTTCCTGAGGCGCAACGGCTCACAGCTCATCAATTCGGATTGCCCGCAGGGTGGTGCGGATAACCCTTGACAAGAGATATGACAGTTAGCAGTGCAGCCCAAAACGGGCTTGAATCTTCCATCGGCTTGCTTTCGGGTAAAGGGCACTGGCAATCCTTCGCAATGCGGGATTCCCGGGGAATCACTTTCCTCAGCGGAAAGTTCCTGGCACGTGGCATAGGTCATTCCCCTGGCTTCAGCCAATTCCTTTACTTTCCTGTGGAAGCTGAGCCTCAAGTCCTTGCGCAGGCGGTAGCCTCCGCCTGACCAGTGTGCCTCGTAGATGTATTCCTGCTCAAACTTCTTGCCTACCAGCGGCGACTGGCTGTGAATTACTTCATATATTCGCTGCCACATGCTCGTGCCTTCGTGATTGCCTGATGGAGAGCGCTTCTTGGACAACCTGCCGGTGCTGGCGACAACATGTCTGGCTCCCGCCGCAGCGAAGACATCCAGCAACCCGGCTATCTGCCCAAACCAGGAATCACCATAAAGAGCCTGAAACAAATTGACCAAAATGGGGTCGAGGCGGATGACAATGTCTATACCCATGTCAGACAACTTGGTAGCAGTAGCTACCCTGGCATCGAACGAAGGCGCCCGTGGTGATAGAAGCCCGAGCACCTCAGGAGTCCCTTCGATGGTTATAGCTATGAACTTGGGTTTGTACTCGATAAAGCCAGGCAATGCCAGAAGAAAGGACGGGTCGCCTTTGGTGGTGATGAAAAAGGAGACGCCGTAGTCCATGAGAAGCCGCATCAGTCTTTTGACCTCTCTTTTCAATTCGGGTATGTCCTGACAGGGGTCGGAGATATTGGACAGGGAAATCGGCGGGCATAAAGTCAGCTTCTTAAGGTCCCTCTCTACCAGCTCAGGCAAGTTGCTGTAAATCAGGGCATCCTCGGAGTAGTTGGAGTAAATAGCTTCTCTGGCATAGCAGTAGATACAATCGTGAACACATTGGCTGGGACCCGGCGGCGTGACGTTGATAATCCAGCAGTGGAAGCACTTCCGTTCGGGATGAGAGTAGGGGAAATCATGAAAGGTCGAGCCTTTCTTGGCTATTAGCTTTACTGACACAATCCTATTTTAGCAGTCTGAGATCTTACTCATAGTCCCATATGACCCCTCTCACCAAGGGACAGTAGACTGCCTCATCCAGATGAATCGGGACTCGCTATGATTGAAGGGGTTTGAAGGAAAGTAGATTATAGTTATCCGTAGACTTATTGAAATGTAATGGCCGCCCAACTTGTCTTTGATACCACCAACGTCATTCCACTGCCATATTGCATCATTGCATCGCCAAATCTAGCCACCAAAGTTGGCGATGATGAAA
>CAYGWI010000057.1:0-4878 GCA_964353715.1 uncultured Dehalococcoidales bacterium
AAGTCGGTTCACACTAATGTAGCTGAATTTGGTCACCGGGGCTTTTTGGAAATGGATGCCGGCGGCGTGCCGCAGGGTGCCCGGGACTACATTGAAGAGCTTTTCGAGCAAGCAAGTCGCAATCCTTCCCGCGCTCCGGAGCTGGTAGTCGAGTTGAACCGGTGGGGTCTATTTGCGGAATATCAGGACCGTTTCTTTGCCCTATTCAGAAGAAAGTGAACCTGCCCTCATTTACATAAAGTGCGTCGAGTGGTTACACATAGCCTGAAGAGATTGAATCCTAAATTCGAATATCTAAATCCTAAACAAATCCCAAATCCTAATCTCAAAACTAAAAACGTTCACGATTTGATCATTGGAGCTTGGGGCTTTGATGTTGTTTGGGATTTCGAATTTGGTGCCTAGGATCTGTCATATTTGATGTCTGAGGCGTGAAGGAGTTCTTTCCTTCACCACACTGCACTACCGCATCAACCCCAGGTACCAGTCTAGTATATTACTTCCCCAGAGTAGCGTCACCATAGTGGCCAGGGCCAGGAAGGGACCGAAGGGAATCGCCTCCCGGCGTTTTCTCTTTCCGGCTATCATTAGGGCCACAGCTACTATGCCACCGAGGATAGCCCCCATAATGACGGCGAGAAACACCAGAGGAAAGCCGGTAGCCAGACCGATCAGAGCAGCGAGCTTGACGTCTCCCCAACCCATGCCGCCGCGGGAGATCAGGGCAATCAACAGGAATATTGCGAAGCCGACGGCTCCGCCCAGGGCAGCGTAGGCGACTCGCATAAGCATCGACTCACTGAACCAGGGCCAGGGATATAAGGCCAGAAGCAAAGCCACAACCATGCCGGGGTAAACCACCTTGTTCAGGATGAGCCCCTGTTCCAGGTCGATGACAAAAATGATAATGAACAGACAGGCATAGAAAGCCATAACCCCCAGCTCCGCACTTAAGCCGTAATGCCAGCACAGGAGAGCGAATATCACTGCGGTGGCAAGCTCCACCCAGAATATCCTCTGGGGTATGGCAGCCTGACAGTACCGACAACGCCCACGAAGCCTGAGGTAGCTAAATACGGGGATGTTGTCTTTAGCGGCTAGCTTGTGCTGGCAAGCTTCGCAATGGGACGGTGGAAGCACAATGGACTTGTTCTGGGGGAGGCGGTCAACGCACACATTAAGAAAACTGCCTACGGCCAGACCCAGAATGGCAAACAGGACTATCAAGACTATTTCCATAGGTGTTTATTGTGGACGGTTTATAGGCCTGAAGTCAATACTTACTCCGATGAAATCGGAGTTATTGCCAGGTGTTTCTGTCGTTGTGGCATGTCTTCCTTGTTCTTGCGAACATCTGAAAGGTGCCCCCAATTTCAACGCTTCCGAGATTGCTTCGTCGCCCTTCCGCAGAAGGGCTCCTCGCAAAGACAGACAAGGGGGACTTCGTAGCTAGCACGTATTTGTCATTGCGAGGGGCGAAGCCCCGAAGTAATTTGGGTGGGGCAATGAGATTGCCACGCTTTGCTCGCAATGACAATACAATCGTACCTCCGCCCATGAGGGCGGAGGTACGGAGGAAGTTCAACTCAGGTCCCAGCCGCTAACCTCGCACTGACCATACAGGTTCCATCCTGCTGCGACCACAGTGCCGTTGGACTTAAGCCCCACCGTGTGGAAGCTGCCTGCAGCGACATAGACAATGTCTGTCCAGCCGCCGACATCACACTGCCCAAGGGCGTTGGATCCCACAGCGACCACAGTGCCGTCTGACTTGAGCCCCACTGTGTACAAGCCGCCTGCGGCGACCTGAGTGATGTTCGTCCAGCCACCGACATCGCACTGCCCGGAGGTGTTATCTCCCACGGCGACCACGGTGCCGTCGACCTTGAGCCCCACCGTGTGACCGCTGCCTGCGGCGACCTGCATGATGCCCGTCCAGTTACCGACATCGCACTGCCCGGAGGTGTTGTCTCCCACGGCGACCACAGTGTCGTCTAGCTTTAGCGCCACCGTGTGGCCCTTGCCTGCCGCGACCTGGAGTATGCGCGTCCAGTTGCCGACATCGCACTGCCCGGAGGTGTTATCTCCAACCGCGACCACGCTGCCGCCGGACATCAGCCCCACTGTGTACAAGCCACCTGCGGCGACCTGGATGATATCGGTCCAGCTGCCGACATCACACTGCCCGTCCCAGTTCATTCCAGTGGCGACCACAGTTACATCGGATTCAAGCCCCACTGTGTGATATTTGCCGGCGGCGACCTGGAGAACATGCGTCCAGCCGCTGACATCACACTGCCCGTAGGAGATATCTCCCATGGCGACTAGGGTGCCGCTCGTCTTAAGCCCCACTGTGTGTTTCTCGCCTGCGGCGAGGCCATATCGCTTGACAAAGTTGGCTGTTATGGAGCAATTGCCGTCCATCGTGATGGTAGTTGTGGCGACGTTGACATTATCAATCGTGTCTACGTCACCAGTCCAGGCGGCAAATAGGTAGCCGTTGGCGGGAGTCGCCGTCAGGTCGACCACCGTTCCATTATTATAGGTATGATTCCCCCCTCCAGGGGTGTCTATCGACCCTCCAGCCGTGCTGGCGACAGCGAGGGTGTAAATAACGGGACGGGCGTACTGGCCGCAGCCTACAATCCCGCCAATCAAGGCTAACGTAACCAGAAAAGTGCTGATTCTTGCCACGTAACGGTGTTTTCTCAAGCTAATCATTGTCTTCATTTCTCACCTCTCTAAATTCCTGTAAGTGTCTGATTAAGTGCAATAGAGTGTTCCTATTTGTGCCAGCTAGCTGCCAGACTTCGGCAGTTCCATTTCATATCCATATCTATCCTCCTGGCAGGGTTAACAGCCTATTACCATACGGATGGCCTATTACCTCTGTCACATATATAGTCGCCAAAGAAAAGAGAATCCCTCGCCCTTTTCAGTACTTTTGGGGGAATTTTTTCGGATTTGCCGGCCAAGCAGAGGCACCAAAGCAGATTCGGCTGTTTACTCTTGGACGCATATGTAACTTCGTACAAGACTAAGCGAATACAATCTAAGACCCGCTCACTTCTCCGTCAATCACCGGTTAGTAATCGTACTTTCATAGGGGGAGGCTCGTCCTCTCCCGACTGGTTGAAACCCACAGGGAGTTCTTCCGAGAAACTCTCATCGCCACAATACCAATCGAGTCTAGTACAAATCAGCTATTATTTCCGCAGACGAATCGAGTTTGCCCAGACTGGGCGTCAGTGAAGTTTCAGGATAGCTTGAGGCTTTATCGTAGGATTGAGCGGCTTTTGTCGTTGTGACTGTGGGGCACTTTCCTCTGGTCATTGCGAGGCTGGCGGAGCCAACTGAAGCAATCTCTTCTGTGATACTGGACGCTCGACCAAGATGATGACATAGTAACAAGCTTGCCGGGAATCAGGGGCGAAGGAATATGGCAGCGAGGGGCTATATTCCAGTTGCTACTCCGACGCAGAGCTTTCCCGATGGGCGGAAAGAATTGCCCGGCTGGGTCGCAACGTCAGAGCTGGCTACATTTACTTCAACAACGATGCTGAGGCATTTGCGGTGGAGAATGCTATGACGCTCAGAAATCTCCTGCAGTCACCCCGCTCGGAACCCTGAATTCCAAATACCAAAATCCAAATGACAAGCAAAATCCAAATGCCCGAATGCCGAAACTGTCCTTTTCATCCCCTGGGTTTAGAGTCTGATTTGACATTTGGGCTTTGTCATTTGTCATTGCTCAGCGAGTCCTTCCTTGACCTTCTTCGCCAAGGTTAATGTTATGCCTTCCGTCCGGCTGAGCTCCTCCAGTGAAGCCACCTTGATAGCTTCAATTGAGCCAAATTTCTTCAGCAGAGCCTTCTTGCGCTTTGGCCCGATGCCGGGAATCTCATCCAGAGCAGAAACAATGACTTCTTTGCTGCGCAGCTTCCGGTGGTAACTTATGGCGCAACGATGGGCTTCGTCCCGGGCTCTTTGCAGGATGTGGAGGGCCGGAGAATCCTTGGCTATATAGACTGGCCGGGGCTCACCTGGCATAAATACCTCCTCTTTCTCTTTAGCCAGGCTGATGATGGGGATGGAGTCTAACTCTAATTCCTGCCTCACCTCCAGGGCGGCGTTAAGTTGTCCCCTTCCGCCATCGATGAGGACAAGGTCGGGAATGATTCCCCAGGCACCATCACCCGTCAGGCCCCGTTTGAACCTGCGCCTCAAGGTCTCCTGAATCATGGCATAATCGTCGGCACCAGCTACAGTCCTGATGCGGAAGCGGCGATAATGTGCAGGTTTGGGCCAGCCCTTTTCCAGGACAATCATGCTGCCCACAGCCAGCGTACCTTGAATATTGGAGACATCGTAACACTCTATTCTCCGGGGCATTCTGGGGAGACGCAGCCTGGTCTTTAGCTCCTGTAAGCCGGAGCTTACAACCTCGGCTTTCATCTCCCTGGCCTGCGCTAGTTCCAGACCTCTGGTAGCGTTTTCAGCTACTGTGTCCACCAGCTTCTTCTTGGCTCCCCTCTGTGGCACTTGAAGCTCCACCTTGCCCCCTCGTTGCTGTGCCAGCCATTCCGAAAGTATTGTTGGCTCATCCACCGGGTGCTGCAGCAGTATCAGCCGTGGGATATATGAGGCTGAGGCATAGTATTGCTTAACAAAACTGGTCATTACCTGCTCAGGGGAGTCGTCCTGGACGCGTTCCATGGTGAAGTGGTCCCGGCCGACAAGTTTACTATTGCGAACAAAGAAAAGCTCCACATAAGCCAGTGTCTCATCTTGCGCCAGGCCGATGACGTCTTTCTCCCCCTGCAGTGTTATGGCAATCCTCTGCCCCTCTATGACTTCTTCTATTGCGTTAATCTGGTC
>CAYGWI010000058.1:0-4773 GCA_964353715.1 uncultured Dehalococcoidales bacterium
ATGCCAATACGGATAAGTCCCTCAAAGAGATTGCTCAACAAAGCAGATTCTATGTAGGGGTCTATAAGGTAGCTGGTGGCAAGGAGAGGGACCATGAAGAAAAGGACTACACCCAAAGCAAGACTCACAGCTACTGTCCCCCATAAGACCGCCGTAGGGATCTTCTCTTCTCCTTCCTCTGCTGCGGCGACTTGAGCAGAGTGAAGTAATGACTGTGTGCCCAGGACCAGGGTTTCAATGAGAACGATGACTCCTCTTATCAGGGGCATTTTTCTGAGACGCCCTTTGTATATGCTGGCCAGGGGGCGTTTCACTACGTTTAATTGTCCATTGGGCTGACGCACAGATATGGCCACACCCTCCTTCCCGCGTATCATCACCCCTTCAATGACTGCCTGGCCGCCGTAATGAAAAGACTCTGCCATTAGTACCTCATTCTCTCCGAGTGTCTAAGACGAAGGACATAGTTTTCTAGCATGAAAAATCCCCAGGAGCATTATGATAGAAACAGCTGAAAATATAAAGTTCATCTCAGAAAGTAGCCGCGCGGAATGAATCTTCAGTTTCCGAGGGTAATCCTGAGGCCAAAGAACTGTTGCGGTCAAGCAAATGCTGTCACGACAGGAAATAGAAAACCGGATGTCTTCTACTTCACCTTGTATCGCTTCTTGAAGCGTTCCACTCTCCCCAAGGAGTCAACGATCCTTTGCTCACCAGTATAAAAGGGGTGGCATTTACCGCATATCTCTACCCGGATTTCTGGCCTAGTTGAGCCAATGGTGAAAGTATTGCCACATAGGCAGCTCACCTTAGCCTTGTCATGATATTTGGGATGGATCTTAGCTTTCATTTGTAAACGCTCACCTTCTTTTTGTATCTGGTTGCCGGCTCATATTTAACATAGCCATCTATTAACGAAAACAGGGTATAATCTTTGCCCAGTCCAACATTGTCTCCCGGCAGTATACGAGTCCCGCGTTGCCGAACCAAGATAGCTCCAGCGCGAACCTGTTCTCCTCCGTACTTCTTTACTCCCAGACGCTTAGCTACACTATCTCGCCCATAACTCGAGCTGGCACCGCCCTTCTTATGTGCCATAACTATTCTCCTTAACTCTTGATAATTTCATTTACTAAAATTCTAGTGTAAGTCTGGCGATGTCCCGTCTTCCTGCGATAGCGGACCTTAGACTTATATTTAAATACGATGACCTTATCTCCCTTAGCTTCCCCTAAAGCAGTAGCCACAACCTTAGCCCCCTTGATAACCGGATTCCCTACAAGGGCATCGCCGTCCCCCCCAATAAATAGCACCTTGTCGAGCTCGACTGTGTCGCCTTCAGCGACATCCAGGCGCTCGACTTCTATTGTTTGCTTTGGGGCTACCTTGTACTGCTTGCCACCTATTTCAATAACAGCGTAAATCTTCTCACCCCCGTACAGAAAAGGGGATTCTAGCACCCCAGATTGCCCGGTGTCAAGCTAAAGAAGATGGCTATTCGGTGCTCCAAGGACGGTTTAGAAGTATCAACATGAGAAACGAAGGCAGGGCTGCATATCTTCTCGACCCCATGTCAGGAAGGAAGAACTGAAAAGGTAGACGACCCTCACTTGCGCAGGGCCTTCCTGCCAATAACCTCGCGCCCAACATGCCACCTCCGGATAGCCTCAACTACCTCATCGGGGCGATCCAGGACTCTCAATAGATCGCAATCTTCCTCCGAAACATACTTCCTGGATAAGACGGAGCTTCGCAGCCAATCCAGAAATCCCTTCCAGAATTCACTGTTGAACAAGACTACGGGAAAAGGTTTCATCTTGTGTGTTTGCATCAGGGTTAGTATCTCTGTCAACTCGTCAAGCGTGCCCAGGCCACCCGGCATGATGACAAAGGCCACGGCATATTTAACCAGCATGACTTTACGAGTAAAGAAGTGGTTGAACGTTATCGACTTTGTGGTGTAGGCATTACAGACCTGTTCTTCGGGAAGGGAGATATTCAGCCCGACCGATGCGACGCCAGCCCTTAGTGCGCCTTTATTGGCAGCCTCCATTACGCCCGGCCCACCACCACTTACAATTGAGAAGCCCAACTGTCCCAGTCCATAGGCTATTTCCTCTGTCTCCGCATATAGCTTGTCATCCACTTTCAATCTGGACGAACCATATATGGTCACTGCCGGCTCGATACCAGAGAGATTATCAAAGCCCTCGACAAATTCGCCTATTATTCGAAACATCCGCCAGGACTCTTCTTTGGCCAGTTCATTTATTTCATATCCGTACGACATATCGCCTCCCTTGAAAACACGCATGGCACCCGAATGGCAACGGCAGGCCGGCTGCTGCAGCCTTGAGATTGCATTCTATCATCGTTCTCTTTCAGCGGGCAAACTGCGAATACTTGGCATCGGCGAGAATGCAGCTCAACATGACACAGTGTGACATAGTCCGGTCAGCCTTGCCTGTCGGGTCGCTGTCGCTGGTCGGCAGATTGATGTAAAATAGCAGTTGTTGCTGACTTGATTTCTGTTACTGGCGGGGTATACAATTCGGGGTTTGGAAATGAAACTTGCCGTTACCGGTAAAGGAGGGGTAGGCAAAACAATGTTGGCCTCCCTCCTTTCTACTATGCTTACCCGGTCCGGTTTTTCTGTTCTGGCTATAGATGCCGACCCCAATGCTACTCTGGCAACTGCCCTGGGCTTTCCCCACCCCGAGAGGATAACCCCTATATCTGAGATGGCAGACCTGATTGAAGAAAGGACGGGGGCGCGTCCCGGCCAGATAGGATCTTACTTCAAATTGAATCCCAGGGTTGATGATATACCGGAGAAATATTGGGTGGAGCATAATGGAATCAAGCTAATGGTGATGGGGCGATTGAAGAAAGGTGGCAGCGGTTGTTATTGCCCCGAAAATGCCTTGCTGGAAGCTTTAATCGCCCACATACTCTTGCGCCGAAATGAAGTAGTTATAATAGATATGGAGGCCGGTGTCGAGCACCTGGGACGGGCGACAGCGAGGGCCGTGGACAGGATGATTATTGTGGTAGAGCCAGGTAAAGGAAGCGTTGAGACAGCCTACAGGATAAGAGAACTGGCAAGGGACATAGGTTTGACGAACATCGCGGTGGTAGCTAATAAAATTCGGAGCGAACAGGACAGAAATTTTCTTATTTCAGCCATGCCCGATTTTGAATTTCTGGGTTTTATCCCCTACGACCAGAGCATAATAGACGCTGGTCTGGGCAATTTCCCTCTCAGCAATTCCAGTCCAGAGGTCATCAGCAGAGTGCAGGATATCGCAGCACGCCTTGGTGCTGTTAAGCCGGAACTCATCGGTAAACCGATGAGTTAAGAATTAAGAAGGGAGGTTTAGATGACAGCAAAGATAATTTCGGGAAACGAAGTAGCCAAAGAGATTAGGGCTGAGCTAAAGGAGCGAGCGACGAAGCTCAAAGAACGGGGTATAACGCCGGGCCTCGTCATGATTCGCGTAGGAGAGGACCCGGCGTCTGTTTCTTATGTCTCGGGCAAGGAGAAGGCGGCCGAGGAGATAGGTGTGTGGACCCAGACCCTCGTCTTGCCCGAGAACGCCTCGGAGAAAGAACTCCTCGCCAAAGTGAAGGAAATGAATGAGGCTGAGCACGTCGATGGCATACTGGTTCAATTGCCATTGCCCAAGCACATCAATGCGGACAAAGTGCTTAATCTCATCGACCCGGTCAAAGACGTGGATGGCTTCCACCCTGTCAACGTGGGCAAGATGCTCATCGGAGACCCCTATTTCATGCCCTGCACACCGCATGGCGCAGTGGAGTTGATGATCCGCAGCGGCAATCCCCCCGAAGGCAAGCATGTGGTCATATGCGGTCGAAGCAACATAGTAGGCAAGCCTCTCATGGCCATGCTGGTACAGAAGAACAAGCGTGCCAATGCTACCGTGACCGTCGTCCACACGGGGACCAAGAACATGGCCCAAATCACCCGACAGGCGGATATCCTGGTTGCCGCAATGGGCTCTCCGGAAGTCATCAAAGCAGACATGGTAAAGGAAGGGGCCGTTGTCATCGATGTCGGTGTAAACCGGGTGGGATGGAAACCAAGCAAGACGGACCCCACCAAGCAGGTCCCTGACCTCAGGGGAGACGTAGACTTCGAGGCCGTCAAAGAAAAAGCCAGTGCTATTACCCCGGTGCCGGGAGGGGTTGGCCCCATGACTATTACCATGCTTATGGTCAACACCGTGGTAGCGGCTGAGCGCAGGGCTGAACGCAAGAAGAAATAATAAACCAGATACACAAAAAAGGAGGTTATCGTGCCATACGACGCAACAAAGATGAAGGACTGGGAGATTGGAGAGGCTGCGGAAAAGAACATGCCCACTCCCGAGGAGTGGCAAAAGAAGCTGGGGCTGCAAAAGGACGAGGTTATCCCCTATGCCAAGATAAGCAAGCTCGACTTTCTGAAGATTATCGACCGACTCAAGAAGAAGCCAGACGGCAAGTACATTGAGGTAACTGCTGTTACTCCCACGCCGCTCGGTGAGGGCAAGACAACCTCTCTGCTGGGCCTGGTGGAGGGGCTGGGCAAACGGAAACAGAATGTCATGGGCTGCATTCGTCAGCCATCGGGCGGGCCCACTATGAATGTCAAGGGAACCGCTGCCGGCGGCGGCAATGCTCTGCTTATTCCCATGACCGAATTCTCCTTGGGGCTTACCGGCGACATCAATGATGTTATGAATGCGCACAACCTGGCCATGGTAGCGC
>CAYGWI010000059.1:0-4691 GCA_964353715.1 uncultured Dehalococcoidales bacterium
CATTGAAGATATTTCACAGTTCAGAATAGCGATGCAAGGGACAAACCTGCCTGAACAAGCCAAAGGTGAAGTGGACCAGATTATGGAAAACGTGGCCTCTATGAGTCAGGAGATGATTCTTCAGAGCTGCCCTGTATTTACTCAGCGTCTCAAGGAAGCCCCCGGACTTGCCGAGCAAATCAAGAACATAATGCAGAACTGGGGAAAGGAAGCGGCGGCTGATGAATAGCACCGAAAGACAGTTAGCTTTGCTGTTCTCCGCCTGAGCCCATGCCAGTACGACGCGGCGCAGGGCTTGGTATATCTCTTCTTTGAGAGGTGGATAGCCATGCCAGGGCAATTAGGGAAAATAGAGAGGCTGGAAGCAGAACGGTTCAAACAAGGAAAGAAGCTCTACCTTGTCCCACTTATGTATTCCGGGGAGGACACGCCCGATGAATATAGAGAAAAATGTAATCGTTATTGGCAACAGGTGGCAGAACACCTAGCCAATTTAGCGGCGAAGATCGGGAAGGTAATCCGGGTTTACCACGAATCAATCTTTCAATCTGGCGAGGATGGCATGAAAGCGGTGGAGAGGCTGAATCCAAGCAGTTATCAAATTGCCAGAACTCAATGCGATAACGGCGCTATCCTTGAGACAATTGAAGAAAGGGAATTGTTGGAGGAAGTCATGGACTGGCAGAGGTGCCTTATGCTGGGCTTTATGAGCGATAAGGTGGCAAGTAGAGTCTCTGAACTCTATGTTGAGGCGGCAAGGAAGAGAAATGAGTCTATGGCCAAAAGGATAGGTGAGACGCTGAAGAACGATGAAGCTGGGCTTCTGTTCATCAGAGAGGAGCACGCGGTGCAATTTCCCAGCGATGTGGAGGTGTTCAGCATCTTTCCACCAGCTCTGGACGAGATACATCGCTGGCTCCGTGACAAAGCCAGGACAGGAGCGGACAGGGCAAGAGAGGACAGTGAAGAAAAGACTGAGGGAGAAGCTGAGGGGGTCGAGAAAGAGACCAGAAAAAGAACGGAAAGAGAGCCTGAAGGGTAGTCTTGTTTAGGGTGTTTAGAAATGTAGTCGCCCAATTTATTGGGAGAGCCTGATGAGTCAGGCAGCTACATTTGGGGGTGTCTCATGAAGGTAAGAAAAGCTGCTGTCTCCGGTATGTTTTACGCCGGCACTGCCGGAGAACTGGAAGAACAAATCGAATGGTGCTACAAACATGAGCTTGGACCTGGCACTATACCCCGCCTGAATAACAAAGGGCGGAGAGAGATTGTGGCCATGGTTGTCCCCCACGCCGGCTATTGCTACTCGGGGCCGGTAGCAGCCCATGCCTACAAAGAGCTTGCTGATGATGGGATACTTGATACCGCAGTGATACTCGGTCCTAACCACACCGGGTATGGCTATCCTGTTTCTCTGTGGGCGGGAGATGTTTGGAGCACACCGTTAGGCGAAGTAGAAATAAACAAGAAGCTTGCCCAAAGGCTGTTAGGGGACGTGATAAAGGCAGACCAGACAGCCCATATACATGAACATAGCATTGAGGTGCAATTGCCCTGGCTTCAACACATCTACAAGAAGGTAAGAATTGTACCCATAACCATGCTGGCTCAAGACCTGGAAACAGCTCGAGCAGTGGGCACGGCTATTTCCCAGGCTGACGATAATTCGATAGTTATCGCCAGCAGTGACTTCTCGCACTATGAACCTCAGTCTGTAGCCATGGAGAAGGATAGCTCCGTGATAGAGGCCATAGTTGCTCTCGATGAGGAAGAGTTATACAAACGCTGTGAGAGACTCGATTGTACTATGTGCGGGTACGGTCCGGTGGCTGCAGCTATTGTGGCTGCCAAAGAAATGAAAGCCCAAAAGGCAAGTCTGCTGAAATATGCCACCAGTGGCGAGACGAGTGGCGATTTTTCCCGAGTGGTTGGCTACGGCTCCATCGTGATAAAACGGTAGACAATCATCATCGAGAGTTGGTTATTTCTCCTTTGGCTTCTCCATCGATCGTGAGAACGCCAAAACAATCTGTGGCCTTGCCGGGATTGAAAAAGAGAATATCATTGATGACCTTGTTCTGGGCTCGGTGAGAATGGCCGTAGACGATAATATCAATCCGGTCTGATTCGAACATTTTTCTTATCCTCTCCTCTATTCCCCAGGGACCGCCTGAGCCATGAGTTATGCCGAGTCGTTTATCTTCTATTTCAACTATTTCCTTGACCGGGAGCGCAGCCTTTAGCTCCCCCGAATCCATGTTACCATGGACTGCTCTGACCTCACCTAGCCGTTTAAGCTCCCGGAGCAACTGGACATCGGTGAAATCTCCGGCGTGGATTATCAAGTCTACTGTTGAAAGGGCATCAATTATCTTCTTGGGGAGGTGTTCAAGTTTGTCTATATGAGTGTCAGCAAGTACAGCTATGCGCATAGCTATCTCCTTGTGGTGAAAGACTGAAGAATGCCTGTTAGTGATGGTTTTGAGAAGTAACTTCTTTCACCAATTGGATGGTCTTTTCCATGCCAGACAGGGAGAAAGACAACCCCAGTTGTTTCAGGTCTTTGTAGCCTAATCCCTGGAACAATTTTCCTCCGGCTACTCTTGTCATTTCATCATAGATAGCCGGCCACTGTGGGCTCCTTCTCTGGGCACAAAAAAGAATGAAATCCCGAAGTTGGGGGGATATGTCGTACATGCACTGCCATTCTATGCCGGGGACTCTCGTTTAACAAGCTTGTTTACGGCCGCTCGGATGCTGTCCTCACCCTTGCTCTTTCCTTGGATAACCCTTTGGTCAAGGCTTGGCTCTCATCCTTGTCCTTTGCCACATATAGGCCCGGCAGAAATTTTCGGGCGAGCAAACCTATAAGCCGAGTTCTGTGCCCCGACCAAGTCGGAGCGGTGACCATCCATCTAGCCAAGATGTTACCATCAAGGTCAAGCGACCAACCCAAGGGTCTCGGCCGAGCACCTTAAACTTATCGCAGAGTCCGCAGACTCTGGAGTAGTTGAACCCTTCTATTTGGTCTTGCTCCAAGCGGGGTTTGTCCAGCCAACCAGTCTCCTGGTTGCCGGTGAGCTCTTACCTCACCATTTCACCCTTACTCGGGCCGGGCAAGCCGGCCGTTGGCGGTGTGTTTCTGTGGCACTTTCCGTAGGGTCTCCCCTCCTGGGTGTTACCCAGCGCCTTGCTCAGTGGAGCTCGGACTTTCCTCCCCAATTGCATTGGGGCGGTCACCCGGTTTACTCGCCCAAATCTATTTTATAGTTAACTGGAACAGAGGTCAAATTCCCGAATAATGGAGGCAAGATTACCTGCTCGCAATGGTCGATCTTAAAGGATTTTTGACGCCAAAACAACGCCAATTTGAGAGCTTTGGCTTGAAGATAACCGGCAAGAGTCAGTTGAGGGAGAGCGACAAAATGCATCGTTGATGTATAATAATAGGAGGATGATGACAGGGCCCCAGCAATACTGGCATAGGCTGGGCCAGAAGTATGACCGGAGGTGAACCGATGGAACCAGAAAGCATGACCTGGGTTGTGACAGGTAAACAATACCGCACGAACAAAGCTACGCTAGTAGCCCATGACGAATACTGGAACGGCTATAGTTGCGAGCAAGGTGGCCGCAACACATTCTTGTTCAGAACGCCAAAAGGTGATTTCTTTGCCCAGCATCAAACGCTGTTGCCAGGGGAGATTAATAGGATTGTCCCCTTGGAGAGAAACGAAGCCATATCTTTATATCAATCATTGCGCGTAAAGGAAGTCCCCTTCAAGGTTGTCTTCCCAGATGTCAAAGTGGAGGATGCCTGACACTCCTTGACTCCGGGCTGACCCACGCCTGTTAACGCCCTCGTGTCAAAGGACCTTGGAAAGAGGCAGCCCCGAAATATCTAGACGGGCCCTGAATCTACGCAAGATTAATACACGCTGCGGGCGATAAGAGCCTTGCTAGAGAAGACTTCCAGTTGCACCAACTATGGCTTGAGGCTAGTATATGTCCACGCCGACGTGGGCACTACCTCATATATTGTTATCCTCGGTTCCGATACCAAAAATACCTCTGTGTCTCGTAGTATCTGTTGTCTAAGCTTGGAACTCTCCCATGCCTCCCAATTCTGAAGTCCTTCCCAATTGTATAACAAAGCAGCGATAGAGCTGCCTTTCACGCTCCTGATATGCTCAACGCTGACGAAACCCGGAAATGTCATCGCATATGACCTGAGTTTCAGAAATATAGGTTGTATATCTGCGCCCTTCTTAAGTTCGTATCCTTCGATGACCTTTATCATTTGTTCCCTTTCTCTGTGATGAAGTCTACCATACAAGTCTCCACTGTACCAGTAGCGTATTTTGTCCTCCCCCCGCGTGGATCAGGGAATCGGAAAGCCCGGCGCAGGGTCGGTGACATTGCCTGAAGGCATTGCTTTGAAGTAGAATTTGGAATCGGGAGGGGTGACCGAGTGGTTTATGGTGGCGGTCTTGAAAACCGTTTTCGTCCGTTTGGGCGAACGTGGGTTCGAATCCCACCCCCTCCGCTTCGAGGAACAAGGAGGTAGATTGAAGATCCATGAATACCAGGCCAAGGCGCTTCTGGCTCAATACGGTATTCCCATTCCCAGAGGCAAGGTAGCTTCCACCCCGGCTGAAGCTAGAGAAATAGCTGCTGAGATTGGCGACAAG
>CAYGWI010000060.1:0-4675 GCA_964353715.1 uncultured Dehalococcoidales bacterium
GGCATGCATGACCGAGATAAGTATGGTTTTAGCGGTAATAGCTTTCTTGACATCGTCAGGGGCAACCAGGCCATATCTATCCACCGGCAGGCAGGTTATCTTGAATCCCCTTCTCTCCAGAAACTTGCACGCCTCCAGCACCGCATGGTGCTCGATGGGGGTGGTGATGATGTGATTCCCCTTATGCTCGTTAGCATAGGCAATACCTTCTAAAGCGAAGTTATCCGCCTCCGTTCCTCCGCTGGTAAAGACAATCTCCTCGCTCCGAGCACCGATAAGTTCTGCCACCTTGATTCTGGCTTCTTCCAGGGCCCCCTTTGCTTCCTGTCCGTAAGAATAGATGCTTGAAGGATTGCCGAAGGCATCGCTGAAGAAAGGCAGCATGGCCTTCACTACTTCAGGGTGAGTTGGCGTGGTGGCAGCGTGGTCCAGATATATCCTTCGCATTTAACCTTCTACAATATATCCCGTAACAGGGTCAACTCTTACCCCTTTGCCAGTCACCCAGACAATTCCCCGCTCGATGTCTTCTCTTTTTCCCTCCAACTCAAGAACTACCCAGCCCTTGTCTCCATTTATATCGGCACGGCGGATATTAGTCACTACTTTGAACCTCTGACCAAGGTTGTAAATGATGGGCGCCTTGATCAGTCCCTGATGAGGTGAATCCTACTCCTCGCTTGGCCATATTATCTTACTGGTGCTTCTTGTAGAGCTACGATTATAACACGGGTTTGATATTACAGACTTGAGCCCACCAGCCCCAAACTTCCTAGAAGGATTCCAATGTGGACTGGGTTACAAAAGGATGAACCCTCTCAGCTATCACCTCCTGAGTCTTCGGTCCTGCCCCAGTAACGAAAGCCGCAGTAAGCTCATTTTTCTTGATTATCCGCGAGGGCGCTAGCTTCCTCAGCCCTGCTATCACCACGCCACCGGCTGTTTCGGCGAAGATGCCCTCGGCCTCGGCAAACAGCTTCATCCCCTCAATTACCTCTTTGTCGGCGGCAGTGCAAGGCCATAGCATAGGACGAATCTCTCTCCTTAAGGCCAGCCGGGCTCAAGGGTATCTTGATAGGCAATTGTAAGGTCAGTGCTGTTCATCACCAGGTTGCCGTCCTCTACTCCATATGGAACCGAGGTTTTGGGATAATCGACACACGCCCCGCTAATTCCTTCGCCTGTTTGTGCCCTGAAAGTGGTCGCGCACCTATCGCATACTAGAATGTCTTCGTCAAGAGAAAAGCCTATTGACTGGCATGGTGGGCAAACATTTGCCCGGACATGGATTTCTTCAGCCAATACATAGGCCATGAAATTCATGTCGCCGTCTTGCGTCTCCACGCCAAAGCGCACATTCGTTAAGTTCTGGACTTCACTTACTGGAATGGATACAATGCCGTCCGTTACCTGAGGCTCAATCAAGGTCGCCTTTATCGGTCCCGATGGCGCAGTACCTCCTGAGCCAGAACAGCCAGCAACGATTAGCGCTAACGTAAGTAATAGCGCTCCTACTATTGTTATTCTCAACATCTGTTTATTCTCCTTTCTGTCCGGATGAGTTTCTATTTGTGCTCTCTCTTTCTTGACCATACCTCTATTCACTCTCTGCCTTCCTCTTGTGATACCCCTATGGGCCGCAACAACTCGGAGGTCTGGGTTTGTCAGTGTTGCTGCCACAACCTGGGGCAGTTGGTGTGCCGGAGCCGCCGTGACAACTGGGAGCAGTGGCTTCACCTGGCTGTGCTGGATTGGCAGTATCCTGATATGCGGTTAGAAGATCAGTGCCTTGCATTGTTATGTTGTCACCGTTGACCTCGTATGAGACTGCAGCCTTGGGATAAGCGACGCAGGCTCCCTCGATTCCTGCACCCGTTTTTGCGTCAAAGACAGTCCCGCAAGTATCACAGACCAGAGTACTTTGCTGGAGAGAAAAGCCTATGGATTGACATGGCGGACAGATATTAGCCCGGACATAGATTTCTCCATCCAACACGTAGGCCATGAAATTCATATCCCCGTCCTGTGTCTTCAGATTAAAGTGGACATTCCAATCCTTCTCGACTTCACTTACTGGTATGGATACAGTACCGCCTAGCACCTGCGGCTCGATCCACGTCGCTTCTATTCGCTGGCCATTTTGTGTGCCATTACCACTACAGGCAACTATGCTTGAAACCGTAATGAGCAACAGCAACACCAGGATGGGTATCATCTTCTTTAACATTTATTGCCTCCTTCTTGATTAATCTTGTCTACAATCTGACCGTCCTGGAGAACTACGACTTCTTTGGCATATCCAGCTATCTCAGGGTCGTGAGTAACCATGACAATGCTGCGACCTTCTCTGTTCAGTTGACCGAATAAAGCTAAGATTTCCTTTCCCGTTTTCCGGTCCATATTGCCTGTTGGCTCGTCCGCCAGAATAAGAGACGGGTCATTAACCAGGGCTCTGGCAATTGCTACTCTCTGTTGCTCGCCGCCGCTTAACTGGCCGGGCTTATGTTCAGCCCTCTTTTCCAGCCCCACTCTTTTTAAGATAGCCAGCGCCTTCTGGTCGTTATTATTCGCCCCGCAGAATGTTAAGGGCAAAAGGACATTTTCAAGAGCAGTGAGCGACGGAATCAGATGATATTGCTGGAAAACGTAGGCGATTTTGCCCCTTCTTATATCAACAAGGGCATTCTCATCCAGGGTGTCGATGCGTTTACCATCTAAAATCACCTCGCCGCCGGAGATGCGGTCCAGGCCGCCGATGACATTCAGGAGAGTGGACTTCCCACTTCCGGAAGGCCCCATAACGGCTATGAAGTCGCCTTCATTCACAAGAAGGGAGACGTTATTTAAGGCAGCTACTTTAGCGGTCCCCTCTCCGTAGACTTTTGATACGTTTTTGATTTCTAGCATTTTGCCCCCTCACAATGACCTGAAAGAATCAGCGACCTTGATTCTGGAGGCACGGAAGGCAGGGTACACACTGGCTATGACAGCAATAAGGGCAGCCAGAGCCAATGAAGGGAGGAAATACTGAGGAACATAAGTAACGGCTACACCTCCAAAAATCAGCGGCCCGACTATGTATGCGAGCAACGTCCCAGCTACGTACCCCAACAAACCTCCTGCTACCCCCACGATAATTGCCTCGTAGAAGAAAATCTTCATTATCTGATTGCGTGATGCCCCCACCGCTCTCATTATGCCGATGTCCTTGATTCTTTCGTGAACCGAGGTTGTCATGGTATTGACCACACCAAAGCAGCCGACAGCCAGTGTGATTGCAGCCAGGGCGAATAGAAACTTGCTTACCTTTTCCAGCATACCCATCTCGGTCTCAGCTATTTGCTTTACAGCAACTGCCCGAACCCCTGGGATATCGTTGTTTATTGCATCAGCAATCACTTCTACAGGACATGCATTACACAGCGCACGAATGTCCATCGAGGAAACCAATCCCTCTTTATCGAACGCCTGCTGTGCCGTTTCCAGAGGAACAAAAACTTGATAATCTTCGTTTGAACCTGTCTCCTCGAGAATTCCAGTGATGGTTACCTCTGCTCCGTTAAGCGTAATTTTGTCGCCCACATTGAATCTCAGTAGCTCAGCGGCTATTGCCCCAACTAATGCCTCGTCCGGGGCATCGAGGTACTTCCCTTGTGAGACTTTCCACCATGTCTTGAGCAGGCGCTCCTCTTGAGGGTCTACTCCAACTACTATCACAGACGTTCCATTTACCTTGGTGTTCATGTAGAGTTTCGGAGCAATCGTGACAATATTTCCCTCATCTTCAATACCCAACGCCTCTCTTATCTTGCCATCCGATATCCGTCTGATCTCCGGTAACTTGTCCTCAGAAATGTAGTTCTCTCCAACTGACAAAGTGCCCAGACTTAAACCGCCTAATCCTACGTCAATATCGCTTATCGCAGGCATGACCATTAAGTTGGCGCCATATTTTTCCAATTGACCATAGATGTTCGTTTGCCCGGCAAGAGCAATTGTTAGCACGGCGATGATTGTTGTGATACCGATAACCACACCTAGCGAGGCATATAGCACCCGTCTTTTCCTTCTCCTGATGTCTTTGACAACTACTTGGTATAGTTTCATCGATCCTCCTTCATAGGCGATTGAGCGCCTGCTCTAAGTCCCAGGTCAAATCTTCAGTATTCTCCAAACCAACCGACAACCGGATCAGTGCACCGGTAATCCCCGCCCTTTCCCTACAATCTTTGCGCATTGAGGAATGACTCATGGTAGCCGGGTGCCCGGCAAGGGGAGTGATGCCGCCGGGCGATTCCGCCAGAGAAGAGACCTCAAGCCTCCTTATGGGGTTTGCCGTGCGAGAGTAATCCCAGCCTCTTGTCCTGCCCGCGTCCTCAAGCACAAGTGTTGATGTCTGGTAGATGGGCACACAAATAGCGCCAGTAGCTGCATCCGGCCTATCCCCGGCATGAATGGCTATCCTTTCAAATCTCATCTCTCCTTCCCTTCTATGTGACACACTGGACAGTTCTGGCATTCTTCGCACTCCAATTGGAGGGTAGAATGCCCGATACCAAATTTCTGGCTGAGCATCTGATTAACCTCTGCCACTATTCCGACGCTGTTGCTAACCATACAGTCCTCTATCAAGAGATGGCAACTCAGAGCATATATGCCAGAGGTGATAGTCCAC
>CAYGWI010000061.1:0-4567 GCA_964353715.1 uncultured Dehalococcoidales bacterium
GTGTGAATGGCAATATGTGATTCAGCGATGTTGACCACTCCGCTTACTCCATGAGGGGAGAAATGATAAAAGGACTCGCCCACTACGGTAGCGCCACATTGAATGGCAGCTTCGTTAAGACACTCTTTGAGAAAATTTAGGTCATCTAGCACCTCCTCATTGCAGATTTTCAGTTCTAGTAACAGATGTCTTCCAAGCGCATACAAATCACCTTCCCTCCTTCAAATTTCTTGTTGCATTGCTAGGCAACAGCGCAAATTCTATATAATGTCAGTCCTTTTAGCAATACTCTGAGGCTTTCTGCTAGAATAAACGAAGGCGATACCTATGTCGGCGGGGGAACCATTAGTCACTGTACGCACTGCCAATTACCTGGAGGCGCAGATAATCAAGGGACGGCTTGAAAGCGAAGGTATACCGGTCCTGCTGAGGTATGAGAGCGCTGGTCTGGTCTACGGGATCACAATTGACGGGTTAGGCGAGGTGAAAGTAATGGTGCCCGGCAATCTGGCAGAGGAAGCCAAAGAAATCCTAGGATCGGTGTACACCTGATGACCTCAAGGTTAGAACGCATTACCGAGCAGCGGTTGGATAGCCTGAGCAGAATTCGGGCCCGGGGCATAGACCCTTATCCCCATTCCTATCGACCTAGCCACACTATCCGAGAGGCGATGACCCTTTTCGAACAGCAAGGGGCGCGTTCTCAGGACATATCACTGGCTGGCCGTATTATGTCCAGGCGTTCTATCGGCAAGCTGTCCTTTCTTGATATTCGCGATGGCTCGGGGAAGATACAGCTTTCCCTGCGCTACGACCTTCTGGGCCGGGAGAAGTACGAACTTCTTCAGGATATTGACATTGGCGACATTATCGGGGCAAGTGGGAAGCTCTTCCGGACAAAGACCGGAGAGCTCACTCTGGAGATATCCGAATTCACCGTGCTCTGCAAGTCCCTTCGTCCTCTGCCCGAGAAATGGCACGGGCTGGTTGACGTAGAGAAACGCTATCGGCAGAGATATCTCGACCTCATTTCCAACGAAGAGAGCAGAAACACTTTTGTTCTGCGCACTAAGATTATCACTGCCATAAGGAGTTTTCTCGACAAGCAAGGGTTTATGGAGGTGGAAACTCCTGTGCTTCAGCCCCATGCCGGCGGAGCGCCGGCGCGCCCCTTTGTCACCCATCACCATGCCCTTGATCAAGACCTCTACTTGCGAATTGCGCTGGAGCTCCACCTCAAGAGGCTGGTAGTCGGTGGCTTTGACAGAGTTTACGAGATAGGGCGTACTTTTCGCAATGAGGGTATTTCCACCATGCACAACCCGGATTTCACCTTGCTCGAATGCTATCAAGCTTATGCTGACTACAATGACATCATGAGGTTGGTTGAGGAGATGTTCTCTCACGCAGCGAAGGAGGTTCTCGGCGATACCAAGATTACGCGTAACGGCCAGACCATCGACTTTGGTCTCCCCTGGCAAAGGCTTCACCTTCGTGAGGCAATAAAGAAGTCCTGCGGCGTTGATTTTGAAGCTTATCCCGACGCCGCTTCGCTGAGGACGCGAATGACAGAGCTGAACATGGATGTTGACCCAACTAAAGGGAAGGGCAGGCTGATAGAAGACTTGCTTTCCACTTTTGTCGAACCGAAGCTTTTTCAGCCGACTTTCCTCCTGGACTACCCGGTGGAAATGTCACCTCTGGCCAAGAGGAAGAGAGGCGATGACCAGTTGGTAGAGAGATTCGAGGGCTTTGTGGACGGTATGGAGGTTGCCAATGCCTTCACCGAGCTTAATGACCCTCTGGAGCAGAGGGAAAGGTTTCGCCAGCAGCTTAAAGGGCAGGTCGGCGATGAAGAAGTCGAAATCGCGGACGAAGATTTCCTTCAGGCTTTGGAGTATGGGATGCCGCCTACCGGTGGATTGGGAGTGGGCATTGACCGCATGGTGATGTTGCTTACCGGCCAGCAATCTATACGGGAAGTGATACTCTTTCCCCAACTGAAAACAGTGAAATGAACAGCAAGCTTGAGTTGAAACCCGATAGCTGAAGTCTGAAAACTGAAATGCTTGACATAAAGCTTATCCGTGAAAACGCCGAACTTGTTCGCCAGGCTCTGGAGAAGAGAGGCTATAGCCCTGATTCTATCAAGGCACTGGACAGAATCATTGAAATCGACAGCCGCTATCGCAGCCTGCTTCGTCAAACCGAGGAACTCCGTGCCAGCCATAACGAGGCCAGCAAGCAACTGAGCAAGAGCAAGGAGAAACCACCCGAGCTTATCGCCCAGATGCGCCAATTGGGAGAGCAGATATCTTCCTTGCAGCAGCAGACCAAAGAGGCTAAAGCTACCCTTGATTCGCTGCTGCTGGAACTGCCCAACATGCCCCACCCCAGCGTGGCCGTGGGGAGAGGCGCGGCTGATAATGTGGTAGTGCGGACCTGGGGCAAACCGAAGGAATTTCCCTTTAAGCCCTTGCCTCACTGGGAGCTAGGGGAAAAGCTGGGCATAATAGATTTCCAGCAGGGCGTGAAGCTCTCAGGGACCAGGTTTTACGTCCTCAAGGGGCTGGGGGCACGTCTTCAACGAGCCCTTATCTCATTCATGCTCGATGTCCATGTAGGCGAGCACGGCTATAAAGAAATCTATCCTCCTTTTATGGTGAAGCGAGAGTGTATGGTGGGGTCAGGAAACTTGCCGAAGTTTGGTGACAATTTATATCACGATGAACAGGACGACTTCTGGTTTATACCCACGGCGGAGGTACCGCTGACTAACCTGCACCGTGACGAAATATTGAGCGCCGATAGCTTGCCACTTCATTATGTTGCTTACACTCCCTGCTTCCGCCGGGAGAAGATGTCTGCCGGCACGGACACCAGGGGCATCAAGCGGGGGCACCAGTTTGACAAGGTGGAGCTCTACAAGGTTACCAGCCCTGGGAGTTCTGACGAAGAGCTCGAGAAATTGGTCGCCGATGCTGAGGCTATATGTAAGAAGCTGGGCATACCCTATCGCGTGGTGCAATTGTGCACTGGAGACCTGGGCTTTGTCGCTTGCAAGACATATGATATCGAAATGTGGGCTCCGGGCTGTGCCGAATGGCTCGAGGTCAGTTCTTGCAGCAACTGCAGCGACTTTCAGGCCAGGCGAGCCAATATCCGCTATCGCCCTGAGGCCGGCGCCAAATCAGAGTTTGTCCACACGCTCAATGGCTCGGGATTGGCTCTGCCGCGGGTGCTTATAGCTGTGCTGGAGAACTGCCAGCAGGCTGATGGCACGGTGTTGATTCCTGAAGTGTTGGAACCTTATCTGAAAGTGACATAAACACCGCCTAGAGGCGCTGTACTAGAGACCATTGCTCTCAATAGATTATGGCTGGAGGTGACACCATGACAGACTGGACCAAACAAGCCGAAGCGCTGAACAGGCTCATAAGACCCCTCACCTTCCCTCTCGCCGTCAAGCTGGTCAAAAGCGTTGACGAATTCCCGGAGAAGACCCGCCGGCCTCTTAGGGACATGGGATTCAAGACCAATCCCTGCGTGGCCATGACGATGGCCCGCAAGTACGGCTGGACAGTGGGAATGACGGCCGATGACAACGCCTGTCTGATTGCCGCCTATACCTATGGATGGAGCGAGCCTGAATCTGAGACCAGGAAAGCCCTGGCCGATTTCATGATAGTAATGAAATACACCGCTGACGAGAATGCCGCCAGGACCACAATGGAGGCTGTAGAGCAGGTTAAGCTGGGCAAGGGCAAGTATGCCGGCGTGGTTTTCTCTCCGCTGGAGAGAACGAAAATCGCGCCGGACCTGGTCATGATATTCTGCAATCCCGCTCAGTTGATGCGGCTGGTGCACGGGGCCACCCAGGAAACTGGTGTAGCTGTGCAGTCCGTGTTCAGTGGCCGGGGCGGGACCTGCACTGAAGGAGTCCTGCAGACATTCAAGACCGGGAAGCCGAAGGTAGTGCTGCCGGGAAATGGCGACAGGGTCTGGGCGATGGTGCAGGACGAGGAGATGGTCTTCACTATACCGGCAAACTGGCTTGACTCGGTCATAGGAGGGCTTGAGGCCACCCACCAGACAGGCATTCGATACCCCATACCGGTAGATGTAAGACACGCCCCGACGTTCCCGGGACAACTCAAGGACGCCGCCTCCAGGGCGGCTAAATAGTAGTCGCCCGATTCATTGTGTTCGGCTCTAATGTCATTGCGGGGAGTGGGTTTCTTCGCTTATGCCGAGAACCGGCTCCGCAACCTCCCGTCTGTCTTTGCGAGGAGCCAGAGGCGACGAAGCAATCTCCGGTGGAGGGGATAGAGATTGGAGCGCACCCTTCGGGTGCTCGCAATGACAACGCGACAAATGCGGCAACCACAAAAATGAGGCCAACACGAGCTAGAAGTTAGACCGCGCGTCCTGCTCGATGGCGTTTTCGATGAGTTCGATGCGCTTTGGTTTGCCTTTTTCATCGAGTTCAATGGCTGCGACATCTATGCGCCATAAGGGAGGGAGGTTCTGGTGGGTAGTGGTATAGGTCAGGGCTGAGGCGATGAGT
>CAYGWI010000062.1:0-4483 GCA_964353715.1 uncultured Dehalococcoidales bacterium
GGTGGTCCCAATTCGCCCGTGACAGCGAAGATTTTGGATTCTAGCACCTGTTCCAGATTACTTCTCGTCTTCATTGCTCCTCCAACTGTTTCGCTCACAGTCATATCTAAGAATGTCTCTTTACCGGCGGCCCTGATATAAGGCTCACACTCCAATTCTTCGGCGTCACAAGCCTCTCCAATTTATCAAGTCGTCCCAGTTTGGCAAGGTGATCGACAATCTGCTGCCAGACGCAAGGTATACTTGGGTCAACTTCACATTTACCGCCCTGTGAGCCGCCACAGGGACCGTTCAGCAGATGCTTGGAACACCGCGCAATCGGACAGAGTCCGCCAGTAAACTCCAGCATGCAGTCACCACACTCAAGACAGCGCTCCGCCTCTTTCCATTCGGCATGAGCGCCACCTGAAGACAGAGTATTGCAGCCAGGATGTACCATCTTATTCACTACTTCCGCTACAGTCTGCACTCCAGCCCCATCGGTCAGAACCATGATGGAATCGGCAGCAGCAATCTCCTTTTTATAAGACCTCAGTTTCAACCTGGTCAATGCGGCATCACACAGCATGTCAACAAGCACAGAACCAGTAATAGTCTTACCTTTCTCCTGCAGGCTGTTCTTCATTCCTGCTACTTGTTTTTCTCCTCCGCTGCCCCAGCCCTCAGCACAGCCCTTACAGCCAACCAGGAATATGCTCTTCTCCCCATCCAGATAGGTCAGGATTTCTTGAAGTGGTTTCTGTTCTGAAATCAACATTTCTTCTCTCCTTCAGGACTCGTAATACCAAGTTCTGCCAAAACAGCATCTACTACTCTGGGTACCTTCTCTTGAAGCTCTGGCGATAGCTCAAGTCCCCAGCCGATGTCCTTAGGTTCGATCCCAATAATGACGGCCTCCCCTATGTTGTGCCAAAGTCGCATCAACTTGAGGCTATCTATTAAGCTCATGTCGTGAAGGGACAGGAGCGGCTTTTGCTCGAGACTTATATCCTCAATGTGAAAACGGTAAATCTGCCCTGGCATTCCCCCGCCCTTGACAGCATCCACTATGATTAGCTTGTCAGCGTCCTCACAAAGCTGCAGTGCATCCAAGGATGTCCCCCCAACTATAATCTCCACGTCGGACAGATCAGTTTCTCTTAGAGCCTGCACCACATGACACCCAATTCCCTCGTCTTTCAGCAAGACATTACCTACTCCCACGACAAATCTTGCCATTCCTGTACTCTCTTCCACACTCTTACTAACAAACTCTGAATCTTCCCAGATCATGCCCTTTGGGACTGAGCAAATGTATGGAGCAGGCAAGACAAGGGTCGAAGGACCTCACAATGCGCACTATCTCAAAGGGATTGGCCTCATCCTTTATCTTGGTTCCGGTGATAGCCTGTTCCAAAGGTCCAGGCTGATTCTGGTCGTCCCTGGGAGAGATATTCCAGGTAGAGGGGGTAATGACCTGGTAATTCGCGATCTTTCCTCCTTTTATCTCTATCCAGTGCCCCAGTGCACCCCTCGCACCATCCACGAGTCCCATTCCGTTAGACTCCTCGGGAAGTTTATAGCCTATGTAGGCTGGCTCACCAGGCTTAAGTTGCAGAACCCAATCAATCATGGCATCGGCTATGAGTTTGGTCTCCAAGGCTCGAGCAAGATTACGCCCCATGACAGAAAACATGTCTTTTGGCTTCAGATTTGCTTTCGAGAAAGCAGAGTCAACCAGGCTCTTGACTCTGGGACTGCCTCCCACATAATTAACCATGATTCGAGCTAGTGGTCCGACTTCAAAAACCACTCCACCATAACGAGGAGCCTTTAACCAGGAGTAAGCACCCTTCTTTCCTTCGTCGGGGACAACATCCCCTTGAGAGGGATGTCTGCCGCTGATAGAATCAGCGTACCACGAATGCTTCACTTCCTCAGTGATCTTGGTTGGATCGAATTCACTAAACCTGAGATCCGTAGAGGTGATTCCGGGCCTAAAAAACCTGTTTCTCTTGGTGAGGTCGGCTTCCCTTCCATCCAGCTCGTAGGAACCGTAGACAAGTAGATTTCCACAGCCATGACCAATCTCAAAGTAATCCGAATAAGCCCCGGCTACCGCCAGTACATCAGGGAGATAAACATTATCGATAAACTCCTGAAGCTCCTTCAACCTCCACAAGAACGACGTTATATTATCGACCGCGGGTACAGAAGCAGCTCCGCCCGGCATAATTCCCATATTGTGAGGCATCTTGCCACCGAAGAGGGCAAGCATCTCTTGGCCTTTACGACGCATGTCGAACGCTGCGACATAGTGCGCTACTGCCTGTTCATTGACTTCATCAGGCAGGCGGTAATCACCTTCATAACGAGGTACAAAAGGCCCCAATTCTCCTCGCGCAATGAAGCTCTTTATCGAGTTTAAGGCGGGATTACTCCCTTTGTACTTTGCTAACCTGGCCACATCCACGTAATCAAGAGCCACCAGGTGATAAAAATGCAGGATGTGGTCAGCGATATGGGCTGCCCCCAGAATTAGATTGCGGATAATTCTGCCGTTGTCGGGGATCTTGTCGGCGATGCCGAAGGCACTATCCAGGTTCAAAGTGGCGGCAGTAGAATGACTTGTCGGGCAGACTCCGCAAACACGTTGAGCTATCCGCTGAGCATCACGGGGATCTCTACCTCTCATAATTAGCTCCAGGCCACGGAACAACATGCCCGAACACTTAGCCTCCTTTACCTTGCCGCTATCGACCACCGCCTCGACCTTAAGGTGTCCTTCAATACGACTCACCGGATCAATAACAATCTTGCCCATCAGTTCAAACCTCCTTTGGCAAAGCAGCTTTGCTAGTTTTTTCGTAAAGCGGGGCTATATCAAAGAACCCGGGTTCGGTGCAGCCAATACAGGTAGCGCCACAACCTACACACCAATTGACTTTGTTATTCCACAACCTCACAGGACAATCGGCATGGGTTATAGGTCCCCTGCATCCCAGTTCATAATTACACCCGGGGTCGCCAAACTTTTTGGCGAACTTGTTCTCATCATAGTACGCCCGGCGCGGACAGTTCTCGTGAATTGTTTGTCCATAGAAAGCCTTGGGACGCCTGTGTTCGTCTAAATCCTCCGGCTTCGGTAGACCGGAAAGCAAGATACTGGCCACCGTCCCGACAAACCAATCAGGATGTGGTGCGCAACCGGGGATGTTTACAAATGGAGTGCTGATGCCCTTGGCTTGCAGAACCTCACCGACACTGCGACACTGAGTAGGGTTGGGGTGGGCGGCGGCAATTCCCCCAAAGGCAGCACAACTGCCCAAAGCAATAACTGCCAGGGCATCCTTAGCCAACGTTTCCACCCAGGACTGTATAGTCATCGGCTTGCCGTCCTTTTCGCCGGTCACTCCGTGGATGCCGTCCTTGGCGGTGGGGATAGCCCCCTCCACAATAAGGATGTAACCTCCTCTTTTCTTCCGTGAGGTATCTATCATGACCTCAATAGCAGGCTGTCCTGCTCCTGCCATGACGGTAGGGTGAAACCTTAGGTTTATGTGACTGCCCGGTAGCACTTCATCAACTAGAAGGTTCTTGATTGAAGGATTTACCGCGTTCAGAAGAGAGACTGAGCAGCCCGTACATCCAGCAGCTTGCAGCCATATCACCGGGTATTCTTTTGTAGCCATAAATTCTCACCTACCTTTCGCTCTGTTCTCGCAAACCATCCGTCAGGAGGATATTCCCTCAATCATAGACGCAAACCTTCAACTATCTCCTTCACCTTTAATTGAATGGGAGATCTCGGGGGAAGTTCGGTCACGGGCCGCCCCTTCATTTCCAAACCAGCCATGTCGGGGTCTTCCGGAATAACGGCAATAATCTGAAGGCCGGATTCGTCAATTGCCTTTTTTATCTCCGGAGATAATTCCCCTCTGACACGATTGATCACGAGCCCGACTTTGCCCACATTCGATCTCATTTCCTCAATGAGCTTCTTCATTCGAGCTGCTGTGGTCACACCCTTTATTGTAGGGTCAGACATAATGAGCAAAACATCCACATCTCTGGTCGTTTGGCGGCTAATGTGTTCCATGCCTGCCTCGCAGTCCATGACAATATAGTTGTATTTGTAATCCTTCACCAGTTTGTCCAGGGAGGCACGCAAGAATTCATTAGAAGCGCAATAGCATCCAGGTCCTTCCGGACGTCCTATGGACAAAAGGTCAAAGCCTTTGGACTCGACCAGAGATTCGATTATCTTGCTAAACAGATACTCCGGCTTGGCGATGTCGGGACTCAGACGATCCTTGGAGACATCTTCAGCCATCTTCTCGCGTATTCTGCCCACAGTCTTGGTATCATCCAGCGGCAGTCCCAGTGCCTGGCTAAGATTAGTGCTGGGATCGGCATCCACAGCCAGAACCAACCCCTTTTGCGAGAGAGACTTTATGAGCAAGGCAGCCACAGTAGTCTTGCCTGTGCCACCTTTTCCTGCGAT
>CAYGWI010000063.1:0-4439 GCA_964353715.1 uncultured Dehalococcoidales bacterium
GAGCCTTCATGATGTCGGCGAAATCAACATTCTGAGGACAGTGTCCCTGACAGTTATAGCACTGGATGCAAAACCAGATGGTGTCTGAAGAAAGGACTTCTTTCCTCATCCCCAATAGCACCTTGCGAATTATCCGACGGGGATTGAATTTCTCGTCGATATCAGCAACAGGGCAGCTCGCAGTACAGAGGCCACAGGCGAAGCAAACCTTAACATTCTCTCCGCCCGGCTCACTGGCAACATCGTACTTGAACTTGGTATCCAGTTCACTCAAAGCTACAGTCATTTTCGCCTCCTTGATTCCTACCGGGGGCAGGAACACTATAGTAGTCCGGCAGCTCCCAGTATGTCGGGAACTTTTTCCTCCCGTCCGATGAACATTATGTGTACTCCGTCACAGATCTTCTCTTCCTTTATTTGCCTTATCATTCGGGCAGCTATTTCTATTCCTTTGGCAACCCCTGTCCCCTTCGGAGCTTGAGCCAGCTCGTCGATGAGACGCTGAGGGATAGAAATACCCGGGACGTTCTCATTCATGTAGGCAGCCATCTTTGCGCCAATAACAGGTACTATGCCTCCAAGAATCTTGACCTTGTCATCTACGTTGCGGACGAATTCCGTGAATCTCTTTAGTTCATCAAGCTCATAAACCGCCTGCGTCTGGATGAAGTTCACTCCCGCCTTGAGCTTCTTCTCAACCTTGATAAGCTGCGGCTCGAGGGGATCAGCCGAAGGAGTAGCTGTCGTTCCAATGCAAAAGTCAATTCCTCCGTCAAGTTCATTCCCTACCATGTCTTTGCCAGAGTTCATGGTGTGAACAAGATGGATCAACTGCACCGAATCGAGGTCGAACACTTGCTTTGCTTCTTTGTGGTCACCAACATCAATGGAATCACCAGTAAGGCAAAGAATATTATTTACCCCCCGGGAGTAAGCGAAAAGGAGATCTGCTTGAATTGCCAGACGGTTCCTATCTCGGCAGGTTACTTGAAATATCGGTTCACCACCGTGTTCCTTGATCAGTAGGCAAACTCCCAAGGAAGGGTAGCGCATCACGGAGCTTTGATTGTCAGTCACATTTAGGCCATCCACTTTATCCTTGAGAAGCTCAATATGCTCTATTGCCCTGGACATGTTGGAGCCTTTCACCGGCCCCACCTCGGCTGTCACGATGAATTTCTTTGCTTTGAGAATTTCCCTAAAAGGTTTTGCCATCCTTCACCCCCTTAGGCTTTTGCCGCCTGGACTTTGCCGGGTCTTTTCACCGCCCGATAATTCTTGGGCGGATAGTATTTCCGCATGACGTCAAGTCTACCTTGTTTTTCCAGTCTGCCATGAATCAAAACCCAGGCACAGTCCTTGTCCGGGTCTATTTCGCACTTTCCTCCCTTTCTTGTACCGCCACAGGGGCCATTAAGTAGCCCTTTGGCACAGCGAACTACAGGGCAAACACCCCCCGTACGATCTAGAAAACAATCACCGCAAGCACCGCACATTTCCACCCAGAGTCCTTCTCTCTCCGGCATCCCGATAAAGGCAGTGTTAACCCCTGGAAACACCGGCTTGTCCTCAAACATCTCAGCCATAGTCTGCACTCCCGACCCGCAGGCTAAGGAGATGACTGCGTCAGCTTCGGCAACCTTATCCTTAATCTCTGCCACCATCTCTCTTTCGCATTGTCTTTCCACTGTAGCCTCAAGGACCGAAATCTCACTCCCCTCTGCTCTTCGAGCTAGCCTGAGTTGCGAGGCAAGTATCCCCACCTCTTTCTCTCCCCCAGCCCAACAAACAGCCACGCAGGTTTCACAACCCGCCACAAGCACCCTCTTGTAGGGGACAATAAACCGCTTGATCTCTTCCATGGGTTTTCGTTCGGCGATTATCATATTACCTCCCGGACTCTTTCACTGTCTTGGCTACCTCATTTACTGCTCTGACAAACTTGTGGGGCGCATTAGGACTCAGGTTGAACATTCTCACACGTCCACCATCTACCCTCACCTCTTTCAGAAGCGTTTCGGAATACTTCACCCGTTCCTTTGCTCTTGTGTTACCCGTGATGTGATGGCAAGCTCCCTCCTCACATCCCATCACCAGCACGGCTGCAGCGCCCTTCTCAAAAGCTTTCAGGATATGCAACACATCCACTTGACCAGCACAGGGAACCTGGATTATCCTCACATCCTTCGAGTAATGAAGCCTCAATCTTCCTGCCAAATCGGCAGCAGGATAGGCAGAATGTTCACAACAAAAAGCTACGTTGCGGCCGTTCAAAGATTCCCCTATGGCCTCGATCTGGGCGAAAGTCTCCTCATCCCTGTAACCTTGGAATCCTATTGCCTTAGCCGGACATATGCCAGCACAAATGCCGCAGGCATAGCAGGCAAGGTCCGAAATTCCCGCCACCTCATTGCTGTTATCTGCTCGAACTAGCTGGATAGCACGATGCGGACAGACCCGAATGCAAGTCAGGCACGCCACACATTTCTGAGGATCAGCCTTCACTCTCTCCACATCCACCAGAGTCTTTCCTGAAGACAAAAGTTCGTGGACACTCATGACCACGCTGGAAATGTCTGTCAACACCCGTCCAAGGTCTAGGTCGCCTCGACAACTCCCGACAAAGAATACCCCCTTCCTCTCCGAGCTGACTGGATAGAGATGCACGTTCTCATCCTGAAAGAAGCCCCTGGAGTCTCTCCTGATGCTTAGCAGGGAACTCAAGTTCTCAGCTCCCTCCACAGCTAGATAGAGCTCCTCAGCAACCAGGAGGTCACAAGCCAGGGTTACATCTTCTCCAAGAAAAACATCTTCAGTTCCGATTTTCACCTGTCCATTCTCTACAGCGATCCTCGGCGGAACCTTGGACTTCAAGAACACCACTCCGCAGTCCCTCGCTTCCTGGTAGAGTTTCTCTACCCCTTCGCTATCTACCTTGACGCTTCTGTAGAAGACATAAATCTCGCTGCCCCATTTCCTCTTTGCTTCCAGAGCGTTATGTAGAGTAGCCAGCGTGGGAAAGCGGGAGTTTTCATCAGAAAAATCGAACATGAAACCTATGGTTTTGGGCTGCGCTTCCAGACCCGGGTTCCTAAGCATGCTGCAGAACTGCTCCTGCGACACAATGTTCGGACTAGACTTCACCCCGGTATCCAGAGCAAGCTCGGTTTGATACTCTGTGGCAAGAATTATCGCGCCATAGTTGCGGAGAATTTCCCCTCCATCTTTTCTTATCCCTACTCTGAAATCTCCTATTCTTCCCTCTACTTCAGTCATCTGGGCAGAGGTAAGGACCTCGATGTTCTTATCTTTCTCCACTGCGCTTATCGTTGAGCCTGGGTCAAAACCGTAGAAGCTTTCCAATCTTTTAGGCCCGCCTCCCAAAACCGCCTCTTTTTCTAATAGGGTCGTCCGCAAGCCAGCCCGAGAAAGCTGGAGAGCCGCGTTACCTGCCGAGAATCCGCCACCGACTACGAGAACCTCCTTGTTCACGGGTAGTTCTTTCTTCTCGACCGGCTGGAGCAACCGAGTCCTGTTTATTGCCATCTTCACAAGTTCCACAGCCTTCTCAGTCACATCCCCCTCATGAGCCCACGAGCACTGCTCTCTGATATTGGCCATAGAAAGCAGATGTCCGTTCAGCCCGGCCTTTTTCAATACCTCTCGAAACATGTGTTCCTGGAATTCAGGAGAGCACGCAGCGACGACAACTCTCTCGATATTCTCCTTGTTGATGAAGGAGAGCATCTTCTTCTTGCCTTCTTCGAGACAAAGATCGAAACTCAGGTTGACGCAGCTGACACCGGGGGATTTCGTTATCTTCTTGACAACGGTATCAAAATCAATATTCTTGATAGCTCCTCCGCAATTGCACAGAAACACGCCTATCTTTGCTTCCATTCAGTGTTTTCCTTAAATACCTCGCCTTCGGTCCGCAGATCGAGCTAGCACCTGCATCGCCTTCGATGCGGCTGCTATCCCATGAGCGATGGAATCAGGTATATCCTTCGCGCCCTGACAGGCTCCGGCGATGAAAATGCCATCAACATTGGTTTCATTGGGACTAAGGAAATCTCTTTTATCAAAGAACCCGCCCTCAGCCAGATTTATGCCCAGAATCCTCGCCAAATCCCAAGAGTTCTTCCGGGGAGACATACCCACGGAAAGGACGACAAGGTCAAAGGTGTCCCGACAGACCTTTCCTTGAGAGACATCCTCAAACTTCACTTCAAGCTCGCCGGATGGAGTCTGCAGAATCTCGACCGGCACTCCTCTGACGAATCGTATACTTTGCTTGTATTCCTCATAGAATTGGGTGAAGCCTTTGCCAGCAGTCTGCAAGTCGATGTAGAAGATGGTCACCCGGGTATCAGGATTCTGATACTTGATAAGCCCGGCGAGTTTCATGGCGTATTTGCAGCAGACCTGCGAACAATACC
>CAYGWI010000064.1:0-4389 GCA_964353715.1 uncultured Dehalococcoidales bacterium
CTAAGGGGAGGCGGTCATAGGGGAAACCTCACGAAGTTGTGTCCCCGCCATACCTCTCGCCTGGGGGATGGAAAATACAGACAAAACCATGAGAAAGACTATGAATTGTTCTCTTTAAGCTTTGTCATAAAGCAGTAATGCTTTATAATAATCTGTATGAGAGTGCAGGAATTGCACGGCTGGGAGGTGAGCACCGCCAGAGCAAGGGAAATACAGCTGAGCCTGGCGAAATAAGTGATAGCTGAAGACGAAGTTATCACCCCGCGCCTCATCGCCGGTATTGATATATCTGCCCCCGATGCTCAAGGCGTAGCCAGAGGAGCAGTGGTGGCTCTCAGTTACCCTGGGTTCGGCATAGTCGAGGTAAAGGTAGCTGAAGGTAAGATCAGATTTCCCTATGTTCCCGGTTTATTATCTTTTCGAGAAAGTCCGTTGATTCTGGCTGCTTGCGAGAAACTGTGTTGCCTTCCCGACCTTGTTCTGGTTGATGGCCAGGGTATTGCCCATCCAAGGAGATTTGGGCTCGCTTCACACGTGGGACTTTTTCTGGATTTGCCTACCATAGGCTGTGCAAAATCCATTCTTTGCGGTCAGCATCAGCCTGTGGGGGAAGAGACTGGTTCTCATGCTGAACTACTTGACAAGGGGGAGCTTGTCGGAGCAGCGCTAAGAACTAAATCGGGAGTGAAACCCATTTATGTTTCAGTGGGTCATAGAATTAGCCTGGCATCGGCCCTGCAATGGGTGATAAGATGCTGCCACGGCCATAGACTGCCTGAACCCACCCGTATGGCTCACCTCGCTGCTGGAGGCATGTTGACCTCCGAACCAAGCCGCCAGGAGAAGTGGTTCGCTTAAGGAGTATTTAGGATGCAGGAAGAGAAGGAAAATCTGGAAGCTTTGCTTCGCCAAATCTCGGACCTCATGGTGCATCTTTGACATCTCTGGCAAGGAAGAAGAAATAGCCCATATAGAGTCGGAGTCAGCCCAGCCAGATTTTTGGCGCGACCCGACCAAAGCTCAAGCTATCATGCGGGAGCTCAAGGGCAAGAGGGATTTGGTCAACGCCTGGCGCGGGCTGGAGAAGAATGTTGCCAACCTCCGGGAAATGATTGCTCTGGCTATTGAGGAAGACGATTATTCTCTTAAGGAAGAGATACGACTGGAGCTGGAGAAGCTGAACTCACGGTTTGAGCAACTGGAGAGCCGACAGCTTTTTGGTGGCGATTATGATAGTCGAAATGCCATGCTTGCCCTTCATGCTGGTGCTGGTGGTACAGAGTCACAGGATTGGGCAAACATGCTGCTCAGGATGTACTTGAGGTGGGCAGAGCGGCATGATTATGATGCTGAAGTCTTAGATGTGTCCGCGGGAGAAGAGGCCGGTATCAAAAGCGCCATCGTGGAGGTAAAAGGAGATTATGCCTTTGGCTATCTCAAAGGCGAGCACGGGGTACACAGATTGGTGCGGCTGTCCCCTTTTGATGCTGACCATGCCCGCCACACATCTTTTGTCCTGGTCGAAGTCCTCCCTGAAGCTGAAGAGATGGTGGATATCAAAATAAACCCAGAGGACTTGAGGATAGACACTTTCAGGTCCAGCGGTGCAGGCGGGCAAAACGTGCAAAAGACAAGCAGCGCCGTCAGGATAACTCACCTGGCTACAGGTCTGGTAGCTACTTGCCAAAGTCAAAGGTCGCAGCACCAGAACAAGGAAGCTGCATTGAAAGTCCTTTATTCTCGCCTCCTGGAGCTTGACCGCAAGAAGAAAGAGGCGGAGAGAGACAAGCTGAAAGGCGCGCGTATTGAAGCGGCCTGGGGAAATCAGATTCGGAGTTATGTTCTTCATCCGTATAAGATGGTGAAGGACCACCGCACCGATCACGAGGTTCACGACGCCGAAGCCGTGCTGGATGGAGAACTGGACGGATTCATCACTGCCTATCTTCGGTCTAAAGTGGGGAAATGATTAAACGCATCGCGTTAATAGCTTCGGCACTCCTCTGGCTTCTGAGTCCCTCCCTCGTCGCGGCCGAGGCTGCTATTACAGTGATAGCTAGTAACGTGGAAGTGAGTTTCCCAAACCGGGCTGTGTTCACCGTCCAGGCCGAAAGCTATGCTGATATCGTTGATGTCCGTCTTTGTTACCAGGTAGATAGGATGAACTACGCGGAAGTCGTCAGCGAAGGTTGGGCTGACTTTGCTCCGGCAAGCAGGGTAGAGGCTAACTGGGTGTGGGATATGACGAATGCAGGCTTGCCCCCTGGCGCTGAGGTCACATATTGGTGGATGATTGAGGATGAGGATGGCAATAGGGTTGAGACCTCTTCCAAGATAATGCATTTTGATGACAGTCGCTTCACCTGGCGCAGCTTGAATAGTACCGTAACCGAGAGCGGAGGAATGACCCTTATCTGGTACACCGGCGGCGATTCCTTCGCCCGAGAATTGATGGATGCTTGTGAAAAAGGACTTGCTAGGCTGACTCAGGCTATTGGCACCTATCCGGAAAGGCCCATTAAGATATATGTCTACGCCTCCACCGATGATCTAAAAGGGGCCATGGTGTATTCCCAAGAATGGACTGGCGGCGTCGCCTTCTTGGATTTTGGCATAGTCGCTATTGGTATTCCATCGAACGAGCTTGAGTGGGGCAAAAAGGCATTAGTTCACGAATTGACGCATCTTGTTGTTCATCAGGCTACTTTTAGCCCCTATGGACAGCTTCCACTCTGGCTTGATGAAGGTTTGGCCACATATAATGAGGGCGAGCTCGATCCTATCCTTTACTCATATCTGGAAGAGGCTATTTTGAAGGATGAGCTCATTTCGGTGCGCAGCTTGTGCAGCCCCTTTTCGGCCTACACTGACAGAGCTCGCCTTTCCTATGCCCAGAGCTACAGCCTTGCAGAGTATCTTCTGGATAGTTATGGGCAGGACAAGATGCTCGATTTGTTGACTCTCTTGAAGCAGGGCAATACTTACGACGAAGCTTTGACCGCGGTCTATGGTTTTGATATAGGTGGTCTTGATGCTCGTTGGCGAGCGACGTTGACGCCTGGGATAGTTCCATACCAAAGGGCAGGGTTACATCCTGCTCTGATTGCTGCGTTGGCGGCATTGGCTACAGGACTGAGTTTATGGGGGGCTCTGGCTCTGAAGAAGCGGAACAAGCGAAGGTTCTGTGGCACATCAACTACTCGGGACAAGCCATGAAAGACTCTTTCACCGTTCACGATTTGCCTCTCAGTGAACGTCCGAGGGAGAGGCTGTTGAAGCTGGGCAGTGAAGCACTTTCTGCCCAGGAAATTCTGGCTTTGATCCTGGGTCGAGGAACCAGGGGCGAGTCTGTCATAGAGATTAGCCAGAAGTTGGTAAGTCGATTTGGCAGTCTCCAAGGCATTGTTAACGCCTCTGTAGAGGAATTGACTCAGACGAAAGGCATCGGGCCAGCCAAGGCGGCGCAGATTAAAGCTGCCCTTGAATTGAGCAGGAGACTGGAAGCCCATGTCAGTGAGAAACCCAAGCCGGTTCTCAAATCCCCGGACGATGTGGCTGCCGAGGTCAGGAGTAAGTTGAAAGGGAAGAAAAAGGAGCATTTCCTGGTACTCTGCCTGGATACCAGGAACAGGTTGCTGGGTTCCAAGCCAGTTTCTATAGGCAGCCTGGATACGAGCATCGTTCATCCCCGCGAGGTGTTCAAAGAGGCAGTATCTTCTTGCGCAGCCTCGGTAATCCTTGCTCACAATCATCCTTCGGGTGACCCTGAGCCATCCAAAGAAGATATCGAGCTAACCAGGCGGCTGGCTAAGGCCGGCGAAATCATAGGCATTGATGTCCTTGACCATATCATCGTCTGCGATAAAAGCTACTTGAGCCTGAAGGCCAGGAATTTGTTCTGAATCAATTTACTGGGGCTAATCTCTGAGATATACTATTGGCTAGCTGAACGTGAAGACAAGCGAAAAGAGCGAGGTTTTCTTTTTCCCCTATGACAGAGGCAGGGCTTTCCTCAGGGGGCTGAGGACTCTTTTCTCCAAGGTAGCCAATGTTGTCTCTGCGGGTGATTCCGTAGCCGTGAAGGTGCACATGGGAGAATATGGCGGTAGTGCTTACCTCCGCCCGCCGATAGTGCGCCGGGCATGTGACTTGATCAAAGAGGCTGGGGGCAAACCGTTTGTAACCGATACCACTACTCTTTATCCGTTGGGGAGATTCACTGCCAGCCAGTATCTGGCTACGGCAGCCCGTAACGGCTTTACGGGAGAATCGGTGGGAGCGCCTGTGGTTATCGCTGATGGAGAGCAAGGTTACGACGGAGAGTTGGTGAATATCCCCAGGCGGATCTCTGGTTGCTCTTTAGATAAGATAAAGATAGCCAGGAGGATT
>CAYGWI010000065.1:0-4379 GCA_964353715.1 uncultured Dehalococcoidales bacterium
AGGGAAACTGAAACTCCTTGAGCTCCAGGGAATAAATGCTCACCTTTTTTGGTGGTATATCTACACTTATGCCCTTTCTGGCCAGTTGATAAGCTTTTTGTCCCGCCACTTTTTTTGCTGAAAACGATGGAGGTGTCTGCCAGATATCACCGGAAAACTCTTTCAGTACCCTTTCCAATTCTTCTTTGGTTACTTCATTATCGCTTCGCCGTAACACCGTACCCTCAGAGTCGAAGGTATCAGTCTCAATGCCGAGGACAGCCTTGACTTCGTAAGCCTTGTCCAGCTTCAGGAATGAGGAGGCGTTCTTTGTGAATTTGCCGGTAAGGACAATCAAAAGCCCGGTTGCCAAGGGGTCGAGGGTTCCAGTGTGACCAGCCTTCACGTTGAATTTCCTCTTTATGTGCTCAACCACCCGGGAGGAGGTAGGCCCTTTGGGCTTGTCCACCAGGAACATTCTGTCCATCTCAGTAAGTATACTGGAAAAAGCCGATGCTTATCACTACCCATTCTGGGTTCTGTCATTCGAGGGTTTCTTGTCCTTGCGAGTAACGAGACTCCTGGCCTACGCTTCGGAACAGAGTTCGCAATTTCGCAGAGCAATGAGATTGCCCCGAAGAGTCTTGGCGTGGGATGAAAGTTGAAGATAAACATCAAGGCACAATGGCCGATTATTGATACAAAAGTCACATACAATAGGTGCGGCTGGTCATAAAATATACGTGTACTCAAAACTAGGGAGGTACGACCATGAGAAAAGTGATGACCAGCCGGGGTATGTTGTTTCTCGCCCTTTTCCTAATTCTAGTAGGTATAGTTGTCGCTCGGGTAAGTGTGGCTCGTGACGTAACAAAGGGACTAGCATCTGTTGAGATTAGGGAATATGAAGGCGTGGACCTTTCGTCAATAAATCATTTTAGGGAAAATTCCATAAAAGGTCCGCAGGAAATAGATGTAGAAAACTATACGCTGAGAATTACCGGCCTGGTAGGGAACTCTACAAGCTACACGTATGATGAAGCTGTTAGCAATCATCAACACTATAAGAAAGTCGTAACGTTGGATTGCGTCGAAGGATGGAGTGTGACTATTCTCTGGGAAGGTTTACTGGTCAGAGATTTGCTGGCAGAAGCGCAACCCCTGGCCAATGCTGAGGTGGTCATATTTCATGCCTACGATGGCTACACAACTTCTCTACCTATCGACTATATAATGAACAACAACATACTGATGGCATACAAGATGAATGGTGTCACCCTTCCCCCTGAAAGGGGATTCCCCTTTCAACTAGTGGCAGAAAGCAAATGGGGATACAAATGGATTAAATGGATAACGGAGATCGAATTGTCCGACGATACTAGTTACAGAGGTTATTGGGAAAGTCGAGGATACTCAAACAGCGCGGACCTGGATAAAGGCTTTTTTGGGATCTGAAAAACATGATTAATCAACGACTGATGAAAGGTACGATACACTGGCTATTGACAGTTGTGGTAATAGTCTATCTTATCACTGGATTTGGTGTTACTGAATTCAGGATTGTTGAATCTCTAACCTTTGGATTATTGAGTAAGAGCCTGGCTCATAGTATTCACATGAATCTGGAAATTCCTTTCATAACTCTGTTAGTCTTGCATATCTGGATTCTGCCACTGCTAAAATACTTCAGATTGAAAAACCTAAGGAGTACAACTACAGATAGATAAGAAATCGAGAAGGGAGGGCAGACATGGCAGAGCAACCATGTCCGATTTGTGGCTCTGTTATTGTAGGGAAGGGCTACAAGAAAAAGGGCATCAAGTATTGTTGAGAAGCCTGCGCTACCGGCAGCGGACTGTGTGAGTGTGGATGCTGCCACCTCGTGGAAAAAGAAAAGGAAGAACGGTAGATTAGCAATATAGAACATGATTTTCTTGCCGGACGGTGCCGGGTTTTATGCCTAATCTTTTGATAAACGAGGCCTCTCCTTATTTGCGCCAACATGCGCATAACCCGGTGGACTGGTACCCGTGGGGCACAGAGGCATTTGAGAAAGCTCAGAAGGAGGATAAACCCATTTTTTTGTCCATAGGCTATTCAACATGCCACTGGTGCCACGTGATGGCACATGAGTCGTTCGAGGATCCCGAAGTAGCCAGGCTTATGAATGAAGTTTTCGTGTCTATTAAGGTGGATCGGGAGGAGCGTCCCGACATAGACAACGTTTACATGAGCGTCTGTCAAATGATGACAGGCGGTGGAGGCTGGCCTCTCAGTATCGTCATGACGCCGGACAAGAAACCTTTCTTTGCTGCCACCTACATTCCCAAGGAGACCCGATCTGGACTGGTTGGAATGTTGGAGCTAATTCCACGCATCGGAGACATCTGGGCAACTCAGCGAGGCGAAGCGGTAAGTCTTTCTGGCCGAATCGCCGCCTTACTCCAACAGACCTCGCAGGCCACGCCCGGTGAAGAACTAGATGAAACGACACTGGAGCTCGCCTATGAGCAGCTTGCCAGGCGCTTTGATGGACAGCACGCCGGTTTCGGCAGCGCCCCGAAGTTTCTTGCCCCGCACAATCTCCTTTTCTTGCTCCGCTACTGGAAACGTCGTGGCAACAGGGAAGCGTTGGATATGGTCGACAAAACCCTTCAGGCAATGCGGCGTGGAGGCATCTATGACCACATCGGGTTTGGCTTCCACCGCTATTCGACAGATTCACAGTGGCTTGTGCCTCACTTTGAAAAGATGCTTTATGACCAAGCTATGACGGCTATGGCTTACACCGAGGCCTATCAGGCAACCGGAAAAGAAGACTATGCAAAGACGGCGCGGGAGATTTTCGCCTATGTTCTGCGGGATATGACAGCGCCAGAAGGCGGGTTCTATTCGGCTGAAGATGCTGATAGCGAAGGAGAGGAGGGGAAGTTTCACCTTTGGACGTGGGAGGAAGTCAGGCATGCGCTTGAGAATGAAGGACTGGATTTCGTCGCCGAAGTATTCAACATCGAAAAAGACGGCAATTTTGTGGAGCAAGCCACTGGAAGAAGGAGTGGCGCTAACATTTTGCATTTAAGGAAGCCACCTGAAGAGCTCGCCTCCGACCTAAATCTATCTCAACACGACCTTCAAAAGCGCCTGGAGGTAATGCGGGAGAAGCTATTTACTCACCGCGAAAAACGTGTCCATCCTATGAAGGACGATAAGATTCTGGCTGATTGGAACGGGCTCATGATTGCTGCTTTGGCGAAAGGGGCTCAGGCCTTTGATGAGCCTCAATATGCTGAAGCGGCCCAGCATGCCGCGAATTTTGTCCTCGGGAATCTGCGCAGACCAGACGGCCGGCTTTGGCACCGCTACAGAGACCGCCAAGCCGGCGTACAGGCAAATTTGGATGACTATGCCTTTCTAATTTGGGGTTTGGTAGAACTATATGAGGCCATTTTCGATGCAAAGTATCTTAGAGTTGCTGTTGAGCTGACTCGCGAGATGGTAAGCCATTTCTGGGACCAAGATGGTGGAGGACTCTATCTCACGCCCGAAGATGGCGAAAGTCTGTTGGTCAGGAAGAAAGAGATCTATGATGGCGCCATTCCATCAGGCAATTCTGTGGCCATGCTAAACCTGCTCCGTCTAGGGCGTATGACTGCGACACCCGATTGGGAAGTGAAGGCGGCGTTAATCGGTCGGGCTTTCTCCAGAAGCGTCAGGCAGTCACCATCGGCGCATACTCAACTCATGGTGGCTCTAGACTTCGCACTTGGGCCCTGTTACGAAGTGGTGCTCGCCGGCAATGCACGGGCCGAGGATACCAGGGCCATGGCAAAAGCGCTAAGAACACGGTTCCTGCCGAACAAGGTAGTGCTTCTCAATCCCGGTGAAAGAGACTCTCCTGAGACAGCTCAGCTTGCTGCATTCACCAGAAATCAACCGAGCCTGGGGGGCAAGGCCACAGCTTACGTTTGTCTGAATTATGCCTGCAAGTTGCCGACTACGGATGTCAACAGGATGCTGGAATTGCTTGGCGCGCGATGACCATTTCGACGATTAAGTTCGGCTCGAAATAACGTCTTTCCTTCTATCTTTGCGAGGGACGAGATTCCTTGCCACGCTTGGGAACAGGCTCCGCAATCTCGGACAGCAACGGCGGCAGGAATAGAGATGTTCGTTTTCCTATGATACACTACAAACATGGTCAAGCTCACGTTCTATGGCGGCGTCGGGGAAATCGGGGGCAATAAAATCCTCCTGGAAGATGATAACGGCAAGCTTTTCCTGGACTTCGGCTATCCCTATAGCAAGTATCGAACTTACTACGAAGAATATTTGAAGCCTCGAGCGGGAGCCGGACTTCTCGACCTGTTGGTAATGGGGCTGCTTCCCCACCTTGAAGGCAT
>CAYGWI010000066.1:0-4348 GCA_964353715.1 uncultured Dehalococcoidales bacterium
TGGTAGAACTTTCGCCTTATGATTTGACCCGTGGTAGGGTTACCTATCGGCTTAAATAGTTTGACAGGTTAGCCAAGAAAGTTTATTATAACGGTTTGTTTGTACGGTGATTCCAAATGAAAGTAAGAGCTTCAGTTAAGCCGATATGCCGAAAGTGCAAGGTTATCAGGCGGGAGGGTGTGGTTAGGGTCATTTGTGATAATCCCAAGCATAAGCAGAGGCAGGGGTAATAAACAGTGGCACGTATTGCTGGTGTAGATCTTCCCAAAGAGAAGCCAATTTGGGTGGCTTTGCAGAGCATTTATGGCATCGGCGCCACGTCAAGCAAGCACATTATGGCTGCCACTGGCGTTGCTCCGGGCCTCAGGGTCAAAGAGCTTAGCGAAGAACAAATTGGCCAGATTCGAGATGTTCTTGACAAACAGTACAAAGTGGAAGGTGATCTTAGGAGAGAGGTTCAATCTAATATAAAGCGGCTTATCGAGATTGGCTGCTACCGAGGGACGAGACACCGCATGAGGCTGCCGGTCCACGGACAAAGGACGCGCACGAACGCCCGAACTAAGAAAGGGCCGAAGAAGACAGTGGCTGGTAGAGGGCAGAAGCGTGGTGTAGCTAAGAAGTAAGGAGATTGTTTTGACAGATGGCAAGGAAGAAAAAAGCCCATAAGAAAGTTAGCGAAGGCAAAGCTTACATCCAATCTAGTTTTAATAACACTGTTGTGACTATTACTGATATGGAAGGTAATGTTGTCGCTTGGGGAAGTTCGGGTACTGCCGGATTCAAGGGTTCCAGGAAAGGAACTCCCTATGCTGCTCAGATAGCTGCCCGAGATGCAGCGCACCGGGCAATGGCTGACGGCTTGCACCGAGTCGAGGTCTATATCAAGGGCCCTGGTAGCGGACGAGAAGCAGCTATCCGCGCCTTACAGGCCACCGGCATTATCGTTACAGCCATTAGAGATGTGACTCCTATCCCCCATGACGGCTGTCGTCCGAAAGGGAGGCGAAGAGTATAAGATGGGTCGCTATACAGGACCAGTTTGTCGTCTGTGTCGCCGTCTTGGGGAAAAACTGATGCTCAAAGGCGAGAAATGTGCTACGCCTAAATGTCCTGTAGAGAAGAGGAATAGTCCGCCAGGGGAGCATGGAGCAACTCGCGGGCGCGGGCGCGGGCGCGGGCGCGGCGGGACTTCCGACCGGGGACTTCAATTGCGCGAAAAGCAAAAGCTTCGTTTTAGCTACGGTGTTTTGGAACGGCAATTTCGCAGGTTTTTTGAAGAGGCTAAGAAAAGGCCAGGTGCCACCGGAGAGACTCTTCTGATATTGCTGGAGAGGAGACTGGATAATGTGGTTTATCGCCTGGGTTTTGGTGATTCACATGCTCAAGCCAGGCAAGTAGTCAGGCACGGCCACATAATGGTCAATGGGCGCAGGACGAATATTCCTTCCTTTTTGGTGAAATCGGGAGATGTTATAAAATGGTGCGAAGCCAGTAAGAAAACGGAATACTATAAAAGACTGGCTGAGGAAATTAAAGGAAAATTCATCCCCAGCTGGTTAAGCTTGGATAAAGAGAGCATGACAGGCACGGTGCTAAACTTGCCTGGCAAGGACGATGTTGAAGCCAAGTTTAACGTGAAAGCTGTTGTTGAATATTACTCGAGGTGAGTTATGCCCGAATTGTCTATCCCCACTGTAACTTGTATTGAAGGCGGCGTCAATTACTCTCGTTTTCTTGCTGAACCTCTAGAGCCTGGTTTTGGCGTGACCCTAGGGAATACCTTACGGCGTGTGCTTCTTAGTTCTTTGCCGGGCGCCGCGGTAAGCTGGGTCAAGATCGAAGGAATTCAGCATGAGTTCTCTCCTATTCCCCATATCAAGGAAGATGTTATGGAGTTCTTGCTGAACGTAAGGCAACTGAGACTCTGCCCTCTGTCTCGTCAGCCCGGCCAGTTGCTCTTGGACGTACAAGGGGAGGGCAAAGTCAGTGCAGCTGATGTTAAACCCTCAGCTGATTTCCGTATTGCCAATCCTGAACTTCATTTGGCTTCGTTGGACTCATCAAAGGCCAGGCTTTACGTCGAACTCAACGTAGAGTTGGGGAGAGGTTATATACCGGCTAAGTCAGGTAGTGGGTTACCTGTGGGAGCACTGCCGGTAGACGCTATCTTCACGCCGGTGCGGAAGGTCAATTTCTTCGTTGAATCTGTCAAGCCTGGTCAGGAAGGAAGCCCGGAGAAGCTCATCCTGGAGATCTGGACCGATTCTACGATTTTTCCCTGGGAGGCACTTACTCAAAGTGCTAACATCTTGGCTAATCAGTTCTCTTCCTTCAGGGACTTTGAAGTTCCCATGGCTAGAACACTGCCCATTTTGTCCGAGCAATATAACACCCCTCTGGAGGAACTGAATTTGTCAACTCGCTCCTACAACAGTTTGAAGAGAGCGGGTATCTCCATCTTGGGACAATTATTGGAGAAGGGGAGGGAAGGTTTGCCGCCGTTGCCAGGTTTGGGGGCAAAATCTCGAGCTGAAGTAGAGGAGTTAATGGCGAAATTAGGCTCTCCTGTTCCTGAGAAGAAGGAAGAATGAGGCACAAGGTAGCAGGACGGCACTTAAGTAGGTCGACAGGGCACAGGTGGGCGTTATACAGAAGTCAAGTTACTGCCCTTCTGGGTCACGAAAAAATCACCACCACTGAGGCTAAAGCTAGGGAAGTTCGCAGCTTGGCAGAGAAGATGATCACTTTAGCTAAAGACGGCAGCCTTGCCTCGAGGCGGGAAGCCTTAGCTTTTATTACTGAGAAGAAGGTAGTCGATAAGCTATTTGCGGAAATCGCTCCGAGCTACGCTGACCGTAGGGGTGGTTATACAAGGCTGCTGAAGTTGGGACCTCGCCCTGGTGATAGCGCGCCAATGGTCCAAATTGAATTGGTCAAGTAAGTTCATTTTGCTCATCGAGTATGACGGTACCCAGTACTATGGCTTTCAATGGCAAGTTGGTCTGCCGACCATTCAGAGTGAGCTTGAGCAAGCCATAGGGCGATTGTGCGGGCAAAGCAGCCGGGTTATGGCAGCTAGTAGAACTGATACCGGCGTGCATGCCAAGGGACAAGTGGTAAGCTTCTGGACGAAATCCACGTTGGATGCTATGACGCTAGTTAGAGGTTTGAATCATTATCTACCGGGCGATATCGCGGTCAAGGCCGCCTACAGGGTTGGCGATGATTTTAATGTCCGGCGCGATGCTTTGAGCCGAGAATATCGTTACTATATTTTGGACAGCAATACGCGTTCGCCGTTTAGTCGCAGGTTTGCTTTATTTATGCCCAAAATGATGGACATACGGGCGATGAATGAGGCCTGTCAACTTATTCAAGGTGAGCATGATTTTGCCTCCTTTGCCAGTTCTCTGGATTATGGCAGGAGCACGCTGCGCAACGTCTATGAAGCGGGAATCGAGAAGAAAGGGACTCTTACAGTTTTCCGTATCGTGGCCAGCTCTTTTCTGCCTCACCAGGTACGAAGTACCGTTGGTCTTTTGGTCAGGCTGGGCCTGGGTAAGATTGGCATCGCAGATTTCCGTGATATAATGGAGGCTAGGAGGCTGGGTTTAGCTGGTCCCGTGTCCCCCGCGTGCGGGTTATGCCTTACGAGGGTCAATTATCCTAAGCCTTTGGGGAGCTAGCCCTGTCCTGAGTTTATCGAAGGAAATGAAGACTTATACTACTAAAGCTAAGGATATCGAGCGGGAATGGTGGGTGATTGACGCCGCTGACAAAACTCTGGGAAGAGTAGCAACAGAGGCAGCCAATCTGCTTATGGGTAAACATAAGCCCCTTTACGCCCCCTACATCGACACCGGTGATTACGTTGTAGTGATTAATGCTGCCAAAGTACGGGTGACTGGGAAGAAAGCCGAAAAGAAGATCTATTATAGATACTCGGGGTACCCGGGCGGCTTGAAGAGCCCCAGCTTCAAGGAAGTATTTAGTAAAGACCCTGCCCGTGTGATTGAGCTTGCGGTTAAAGGGATGTTGCCTCATAATCGTTTAGGCAGAGCCATGATTAAGAAACTGAACGTTTATCGTGGGGATGAGCATCCTCACCAGGCCCAGAAGCCCCTCCCATCACCCTGGCAAAACGAAGGGCGCAGAATGACCAAGAGCAAAGAAGGCGAAATATTGTCAAAGGAAAGGTGATGATCTATGAGCGAGGAAAGCTACGTTTGGGGAACCGGTAAGCGCAAATGTGCGATAGCCCAGGCCAAGCTTGTCCCTGGCAAGGGAGAGATAATTGTCAATGATAGGCCCTATCAGGAAGCTTTCCCTCGCATCGAACATCGCC
>CAYGWI010000067.1:0-4294 GCA_964353715.1 uncultured Dehalococcoidales bacterium
ATAATTGTCAATGATAGGCCCTATCAGGAAGCTTTCCCTCGCATCGAACATCGCCATACGATTGAGCATCCTTTGCAGGCTACTAATACTATGGGCAAGTTCCTTGTCACGGTGAAAGTGAAGGGTGGTGGCCTCAGTGGCCAGGCTGGAGCTATTCGCCATGGGATTGCTCGAGCTCTGGCTAAAGAAAATGAGCTGTTTAAGCCCATGTTACGTAAAGAAGGCTTGCTTACTCGTGATAATAGAATCAAAGAGCGCAAGAAATACGGACTCAAGCGAGCTCGCAAGGCGCCGCAATATACTAAGCGGTAGTTGTCCTCCAGCCTATTGATTGACAACAGGCCGCCGGTTCTGTGGATTTTCTTGAACCCCACTCTGTAGACGTCGTGCTATTGCTCCATATGAGAGGAACAGCTATAATGTGAGCACGCTGGGGATTAGTCTAGCGGTAGGACAGCGGGCTCTGGACCCGTGAGGCCAGGTTCGAATCCTGGATCCCCAGCTCTGAGATACGCTAGAATCATGTAGATGACCACTGAGGAACCCTCTCCCGATTTCCCGGAATACGATAATAAGATTGCCGAAGTCTGGGATCGTCTTGCTCACTGGTGGGACGATAGAATTGGCAATGGTAATGAATTTCAAGACTATCTTATTGAACCTGCCACCGAGCGTCTACTGGCACTGAAACCCGGAGAACGAGTACTCGACATTGGCTGTGGTGCCGGGCGTTTCGCACGGCGCATGGCCGCTCTGGGGGCAACTGTAATTGCCATCGACCATGCTGAGAGATTCCTCAACCGGGCACGGGAGCGCACTACAGAGAATATTGAACGAATAGAATACCTTAGGCTCGATGCTAGCGACCCGCTGGCGCTCATGTCATTGGGGGAAAAGTCTTTTGATGCTGCCGTCTGCACTATGGCTCTAATGGATATGTCCTCGATTACACCTCTCATTTCTTTCCTTCCCAGGATACTCAAGCCCCAGGGACGGTTTGTATTCTCAGTTGTCCACCCGGTATTCAACTCCGGGACAGCCCGCCACGTGGCCGAGCAGTTTGAGCATGATGGCGAAGTAATGACCAGGTCAGGCATAACTGTCACGGAATACACGGAGCCTTTCGCTTACAAGGGACTTGGTATTCTCGGCCAGCCTGAGCCACAGCATTACTTCCACCGCCCCATCAGCGTGCTGTTCAATACCTGTTTCAAGTATGGATTTGTCCTTGATGCTATGGAGGAGCCGGTCTTCCCCAGAGAATTCCAGAGTAGCCCCAGTAGCCCATTCGCTTACAGCCGAATGCCGTTAATACCACCCATATTAGTGGCACGGATGGTGCTTAAGCCAACTCACAAATGAGAGCACATTTAGTCAAAACGTTACTCTGGGCGTTGTGGGTACGCAAAGATTAACTGCTGTAAAGCCGGAATCAATTGCTTCTTCTCGAATAGAAGTTTGGGAACTGTCCCCAGCACCACTCAAGGAGAATCCCGTATGTTGTCTTTTTGGGCTTCTGCTTGATACAATAGCTACGGCTGGTGTTGCTTAGACAGTAGTTCGCACAATCTTGGAGTTGAGTCTGGTCTTGAAAAGTGCGATATATGTCCCGACTAGCCAGCCAACGTGGCGCATTCGTCTAGAGGCCTAGGACACCTCCCTCTCAAGGAGGAGATCACGGGTTCAAATCCCGTATGCGCTACCAAATTCCTACTATGCAGGACTTCCTTGAAGGAAGTGCTATCTTTCTCCAGGGTACCGGCAAGGGAATTAGCCGGACTCATCCGCTCTGATATTGATTTGCGCATAGCGCGAGATTAAGGAAGACATCATGCCGACAGGAAAAGACATGTTCGAACATAAATATGCTGATGTCAATAACATACGCCTGCACTATGTAGTAGCAGGCAAGGGCAAACTGATAATGTTCCTCCACGGTTTTCCTGAGTTCTGGTATGGGTGGAAGAACCAGCTCGCAGAATTCGGACGAGATTATCAGACAGTGGCTCCCGACATGCGCGGCTATAATCTCTCATCCAAACCTTCCGATGTAGGAGAATATCGGATTAGGTATCTGATTGAAGACGTACGCGCTCTTGCCGAGCACCTTGACCACAAGAAGTTTATCCTCGTGGCCCATGACTGGGGTGGTGGAGTGGGTTGGCCGTTCGCGATGCGCCATCCTGAATACCTGGATAAGCTCATAATAGTAAATGCCCCACATCCCGTTACCTTTATTCGCGAGCTCCGTGATAATCCGGCGCAACGGAAAGCCAGCCAGTATATTCTGGTGCATCGGACTCCTGAGGCTGAGGACATACTGTCAAGAAACAACTATGCAGTGCTTGTCAGTAGCCTCTTGAAGGACGGTATAAGGCAGGGCTATTTCACTGAAGAAGACAGGAAAGCATATATCGAAGCCTGGTCGCAGCCTGGAGCGCTCACCGGTGGCTTAAACTACTATCGAGCTGCTCATCTCGGCCCTTTTACGGGTGAAAGCGACGCTAGTTTATCTGCAGACCCTTCATTGTTCATGGTTAAGGTGCCGACTCTGGTCATCTGGGGGGAGAAAGACAGATGGCTGCTTACAGGGAATCTGGAAGGGCTGGAAAAGTACGTACCAAATCTGACCATCAAGCGCATCCCCGATGGCTCGCACTGGGTCATTCATGAAAAGCCGGGAATGGTCAATTCCTATATCAGAGAATTCATCGAAGGCTGAGTTTCTCTGTGGCCATGCTTCCGATGCAGGCTACCAAATACCTCTTCATAGCCTTGTTACCAGCTTCTTCTATGTGCTAGACTTCGCCACAAAAAATGAGAAGACGCGTTTTCTCTGGCGCGCGCCCTACTGGCCGGCAGCATATTGGTAATTATCTGGGAGCGGTGCAGAATTATGTGGCCCTCCAGGATGAATATGACTGCGTCTATTGCATCGTGGATATTCATGCTCTCACTACTCTGGAAAACACAGAATCCCTTCGAGAAGATACTCATGAAATGGTGCTTGACTGGCTGGCGGCCGGCATCGACCCGCAGAGGAGCATCATCTTCGTTCAGTCCCATGTTCCTGAAGTAATGGAGCTCCACACTTTGTTCAGCATGGTGACTCCTTTGAGCTGGTTATTGCGCGTTCCGACATTTAAGGAGAAGGTCAAGATGCAGCCGGATAACGTCAATTATGGACTGGTGGGTTATCCTGTTCTCATGACTGCCGATATCGCCCTTTATAAGGGAGAGGTTGTTCCGGTGGGCGAGGACCAGCTCCCTCACCTGGAATTGGCTCGTGAGATAGTTCGCCGCTTCAACTCCCTTTTTGGGGCTGTATTTCCTGAGCCGCAGGCGAAGCTTGCGAATTTTCCTCTGGTTTTGGGCCTGGACGGGGTGCAGAAGATGAGCAAAAGCTGTGATAACCATATTGAAATAGGTGCCTCCCCCCAGGAGGTCTCGAGGCGAGTCATGACAGCCGTTACCGACCCTGCGCGGAAATACCGCTCTGACCCCGGGCATCCTGATATATGCAATGTCTTCCGACTCCACAATTTCTTCACGCCGTCCCGAGTAGAGGAAATCGCTTCGGGGTGTCGTAGTGCTCGCATCGGCTGCGTGGACTGCAAGAAGATATTGGCCGAGAGCATCAATCTGAATCTGAAGCCTTTCCGGGAAAGGCGGGCCAGTCTAGCCTCCAAGCCTGGTTATGTCAATCAAGTTCTTGCCGATGGAGCCAATCGAGCTGAAGCCATAGCCAAAGAGACTATCAGAGAAGTCAAAGAAAAGATGAAGCTCCTTCAGCGTGCCGATTTGGGGCGACCCAGCTAATACCTTATCATCCCTTATCAATCCTCTTCAGTTCCATGTATCTGATCTATTTGACCTATGGCTGCGCTCTGGCTGATGCCGTCGGGGAAGATGGCTCAACAGACTAGTAATTGACTATCTTGCGACAAAGCACTTAGGAATGGCAAGACGGGGGTTTCAAAAGGAACAGGAAAACAAACATGGACAGAGCGGTTGACAAGGCTTGCAGGGGCTCTGAAGTGCCTTTGAGGGCATTCTGGAGCAAGGTGAGACTCCGATTTCGTGGAAACCCCGCTGAATCTAAAATCAGATCTATCGGGCTACCTGAGTAGTCACCGAACTTCTGTCGGGGTCAGTTTAATTGCGATGCCCTTGCGTGTGTGGTAGAGTTAATACATCTTAATAAGCAGTATGTATTAAGGCATGGGCAGTTGGCTCAGTGGTTAGAGCGTCGGTTTCACATACCGGAGGTCACAGGTTCAAATCCTGTACTGCC
>CAYGWI010000068.1:0-4189 GCA_964353715.1 uncultured Dehalococcoidales bacterium
CTCGCGGCCTTCGTTATGGTGAGAATCCTCATCAGCAAGCTGCCTTTTACATTGAACAGAATGTCAGACAGAAGGCAGACGGCCTGCAATCCCTGGAACAGCTTGGTGGCTCCGAGCTTTCTTTCAACAACCTCCTCGACTTAGATGCTGCCTTGAATATACTGGCCGATTTCGGCGATCCCACCATAGCCATAATAAAGCATAATAATTCTTGCGGACTCGCGTCTCATAATGACCTGGCCGAGGCTTATCGAAGAGCCTTGGCTGGCGACCCTGTAGCTGCCTTTGGCGGCATAGTCGCCAGCAACCGTATTATTAACCTGGCTGCTGCTCAGGAGATAGGTAAGACCCACTACGATGCCATTGTTGCTCCAGGATACCGGAAGGAAGCTCTGGAATTACTAAGACGAAAAGAAAGCCTGCGCCTTGCCAAGATTACCCCTTACCACCCTTCGTCCTCCAAGTCCCACCTCGATTTTCGCCGCGTCAGGGGCGGTTTTCTGGTCCAGAAGCCGGACACTTTGGCCAACCCCGAACTCAAGCCAGGCGTGGTAACCAAGCGCCAACCCAGCAAGGCAGAGTTATCGGACCTGCTCTTTGCCTGGAAGGCGGTCAAAAGCATAAAATCTAACGCCATAGTTATCGCCAAGGACAAGACACTGTTAGGGATGGGCGCCGGACAGCCCAGCCGGGTGGTCAGCGTTGAGCTAGCCTTGAACAAAGCTGGTGACCAAGCTAAAGGCAGCGTCCTGGCCTCAGACGCCTTCTTCCCCTTCGCCGATGGCCCGGAATTGGCGATCAAGCACGGAGTCACCGCCATTATCCAGCCCGGCGGCTCGGTAAGAGACAAAGAGGTAACAAAGCTGGCAAACAAGTATAATGTGGCCATGGTGTTCACCGGTGTCCGCCACTTCAGACACTAAAACAGTAGGTACGAAGCACCAAATCGCAATGCCCAAAACACAAGATCTTGAATTCTAGGATTTGGATTTGGAATTTGCTCAGAATTTAGAGATTAGGATCTAGGGTTTCTATACAGGGGGTGAGAAATGTTCATGATTAGCAAAGAAGCTATGAGTAGTGTTATGTCACTTAAAGAGAAGATAGCTGACCCGAAAAAGAGGTCACAGTCCATTGCCGATGTGGAGAATATGATAAAGATGAAGGAATCCCATCTGGCCAGAGCAGAGTGGGGTTCTTGCTGTGGCAATATCCGCAATTTGGCGTCACAGATAGACAGTGAGTTGCGGCTGCTCCAGAATATCTTGGAAACTTTGAAGAGCAAAGACAGCGAGAAGGCAAGTTCTTTGTTGGAGGATTACATTGCCTTGTTGAAGAAGAGCTATACACCAGAGCCTGAGCACTGGTGATGCAAGAAATCAGCTTTGGCGCTTTTGTGCTTTCATTACTTCTTCTACTATTCTGGGCAATATCTCGCCCGTCTTCCCTTGGATTAAGTAGTCTGATACACCTTCGTGGGTGAGCGGCGTAGCGTCCGCATTTACCTCTATTATCTTGACATTGGTCTTATACCCCACTACATCCAAACCTGCCATGAATCTGCGCGAATGAAATCTTGCCATCCTGGGCAGATTGGCAAAGGGATAGACCACTGCGGATGTCCCGCAGATGAGCATCAAGTCACACTTCAAAGCTTCTTTTTCCGACTCCTCCATGACGTCTGAAGGTATGGGCTCCTTGAAGTGAACCACATCGTCCTTCAGGACGGCACCGCACCTGCAGCGGGGCGGAAGCTCATCCAGGCAGACTTCTTCCCAGGCGAACCTCGAGCCGCAAGAAATACACCTCACCGCGTTGACGCTGCCGTGATATTCCAGGACCCTCTTGCTTCCCGCCTTTTTGTGCAGACCATCGATGTTTTGCGTGATTACACACTTCAGCATCCCCAGAGCTTCGAGTTCAGCCAGGGCATAGTGACCTGAATTCGGCTCAGCTCCTCTGGCTTGTCCATGAAACTTCCCATATGCCTCCCGCAAACCCACTATTTCCTCCCAATATGCCCTGGGATTATTCAAGAAAAGCTCGTATCGTTCATAAGCCTTAGCCTCGGCCTCTTTGTTCAAAGTCCAGATGCCTTTTGGTCCCCGGAAATCAGGTATGCCTGATTCGGTTGATATGCCTGCCCCGGTCAAGGCAATGGCATGTTTGCTTTCCGCCAGACCCCTGGCTGCCCGCTTGACTAAGTCTTCCATTTAGGCGAAACCAATCCCCTCTATTTCCAGGAGATTGCCCTCGATTTTCGTCCTAGCGCCCAGAAATTCCTCAATTAGCCACAGGTTTGTCTCCACATGTTCAGTAATGCGCGGGACTGAATACCTGGTGATCCCCTCGGCTAAGCCAGCATAGATTATGAGCTGGTCTGCGATATATCTATCAACCGCGGCGCCAGTCTCGACATCCTCCATAAACCTCTCAGCCACATATCTTCCTATGGATTCCGAGCTTCTGCCCGGCTTCCCGGCCCTATCGGAACCCATCCGGTTCCCCAGGCTCATCTCGGCATATATCGCCAGGCCTGCTCCTTCTTGAAGGGAGCTTTCATCCTCGATTTCCTCAATTTCTGCTTTATATCCATAAGAGCCTAATACCCTCTGACATTCCGCTGCCATCCTCTGGCTTACTCTCTTCTCTCTCAAATGCGAGGAAAGCGCTATGCCTTGGATACCGAGAATCTTTCCTTGCTCGGTAAGATTCAACGGCTTCAATTCACCCGCCGGCTCAACTCTAACTTCTATGATCCCACCGCCTCTGGGCACATAGCCAGGACGGATTATGTCAAGCTCAACCCGAACACCCATTTGCTTTAGAAACGGAAGCAAAACGGACTTCATATGATATGCCGAAGGGGCAAAATCTTGAAACAGCCCACCTTCCACCCTGAATTTGGAGAGCTTTCGGGCAAAGCAAGCCAGAGGCAAAAGCGTCTGAGCCATCATGGTGGTTGAGCCCGCCGTCCCTATATCCCAACTATACTCTCCCCCATTGAACCTTCCTCTGGGTGTGTAGGTAATCTCCTTGGAGCCCACCGAGGCATTTTCCACCACCCCCTGGCACATCTCCTGGCAAGCCTGCACCACTTTGAGATGCTGAGCCCTCAGCCCCGGCTTATCCCTTCCGGCCCTGATATTTTCTATCCTTATTTCCTTACCCAGCAGGCTGGCCAGCGCCACAGAATAGCGGACTATGGTCCCGCTCCCCGACTTCGTCCCACCATCTATAGTTATCATTCAAGAATTCGCCCAAACACACTCAGGGCGTAGGAAAGTTGTTTTTGGGCTGGCTAATTTATTACCGCAGGAATCCCCGCCCCAATCTTCCCCAGGCTGCCCCTCTTTGAACTCTTCCGGTCAACAATCTGTCCGAATTGAAAATGCGAACCGCTACCCCAACCATTACCACCGTGAAAACTGCTGTATACGCAATACCGCCGATTACCAGCCAATAGTTATCGAGCATAAGAGCCCGCATAGCCATCATAGGGTGGGAGAAAGGTATGGCAAACACCAGAATTTGCAGGACAGCAGGAATGGTATCGAAATCTTTGAGCATGATTATGAACGTGGGGATCAGAGCCAGGGCGGTTATCGGGAAGACCAGTGCCTGGGCACTTCTATAATTCTTGGCAAATGTTCCCAGAACTATACACAGCGCAAGGCCGGCTAGAAGAGCTGTGAACAATGAAATTCCTACCAGTAAATAATCTGGCATGCCCATGGCCAATCCAAAATCCGCCAGGTTCATATCTGAACTCTGGAACGAAGTCATGTAGCGTGAAAACCCAAGCATGTAGATAGCTGCCATTATCAGCCCTACCAGAGCGCTACCAACGATTTTGCCAATTACTATCTGGCTCCTTCTAACAGGCAAGGTCAACAATGTCTCCAGGGTCTTGTTCTCCTTTTCCAGTCCCATCGAAGATATTACGGAAGCCCCGGCCATGATTACGAGCATCATCACGATAATTGGAATAACTATCGATTGCGACATAAGCATAGTACTCAGCGTACTTGGCGACAGTCCCTGGATCTCCTTGCCCTTGAAAAATGTGGTGTCAACTCTTATCGTCGGGTTTAAGACCAGGGCCGGGTCCGATGAGCTGCCCTGTTGTATCAATGTCTTCGATATCTCCTGGTTCACCGCCTGGATAAGTCCTTCCACCGCGCCTGAG
>CAYGWI010000069.1:0-4172 GCA_964353715.1 uncultured Dehalococcoidales bacterium
GATATTCTTCTCTCTCAAGAGTCTCAATCACCGCGATCTGGGGATGAATGACGCGGCGAAATGAAATGAGGTCCCGGCGAATCAAGGAAATCTCGCGGACAGTCTCCGGAACCGGCTTGGTGAGGATGATATCCTCTACATCATCAATATTCTGGGTGACTTTATCCAGTATAGGAAAACCGGAGCCAACCAATCTATCAATGATGTGATAAAGAAGAAACCCTGAGCTTTTCCCCAGGTAACGTTCGCGACTTTCCTTGTCATCCTCGCATTCGTGGAAGAAGCCAGCCAGCGCCTTGAGGTCGCCAGTGCAATGAACGGTCACAACGTAATTCTCACCAACGAAGACATTTATTTCACTGGGCCTGGTTATGCGATTCTCTTTGTCAAATACCGGGAAATGCAGCACCATGAACAGGTAATCGTCATACTCATCAATTTTGGGACGCTGTATGCGGCTGAGGACATCATCCAGATCAAGAGGATGAAAATGAAAGCGCTGGGCCAGGAAGGCGACTTCTTGTGAAGTAGGCTTCTCAATATAGAACCAGGTCACTTTGCCATTGGCAATTGAGCGAACATTCAATTCTTTTGGTTCCGGAGATGACATGTGCCCTCTGACTGACGATTCTCCCCTATTCTAGCACTAATTCCGCGGGGCAAGTAATCATTGCCACATAATCCACAAAATCAAGTCAATTGCGCTCGATTCCGTTTATTGACAAAAGACCGATTTTCCCATAACATCCTTTGGTTGCAAAACTTTCTTAAGGAGGTTGGAAAATGCCAGTCAACATGATCGTTTGCTGCAAGCAAGTGCCTGATCCTGAGGCGCCACCTGCTGTATTTAAGGTGGTAAACAACAAAATGACCTTGCCAGCAGAGGTGAAACCTGTAATTGGTCAATATGAGGAATTTGCCCTGGAAGCCGCCCTCAAAATCAAGGACACCGCAGGGGGCAAGGTTACTGCGCTCAGCTTGGGCAATAACTTCGTTCGCGATGTGATCAAGAAATCCCTGGCCGTCGGGGCTGATGAACTTATCCTCCTCGAGGACAAGGCTTTTGAAGATGGCGATAGCTGGTCAACTGCCAATGCCCTGGCCGCGGCAATAAAGAAAGTAGGGACATACGACATTATCTTCTGCGGTAGGCAATCCTCTGACTGGGATGCGGGGCAAGTGGGTCTGGGCGTTGCTGAGATTCTGGGAATCCCGGCTGTAACGTTAGCTCGCAAGGTGGAAGTCACCGGTGGAAAGGCAAAGGTTGAGCGAGTTATCCCTGACGGCTATCAGGTAGTTGAGGTGACGCTTCCCGCCGTAATTGTGGTGACCAGCGGGATAGGAGCACTTCGTTATGCCACATTGAAAGGAATCATGGCAGCAGCCAAGAAACAACCCGTCGTTTGGAAACCAGCTGACATCGGGCTCGAGCCTTCAAAACTCGGTGCTGCAGGAAGGCGCAGCAAGCTAGATAAACTCTTCCAGCCAGTCAAGGAGTCCAAGTGTGAAATAATCGGAGGAGATACTGCGGCAGAGGCCGGCGCTAAACTGGCTGTTCGGCTCAGGGAAGCCAAATTACTCTAAAGTCAAGGAGGAAACAATGGCTGAATACAAAGGTGTATTAGTTTGTGGTGAGCTAGCAGATGGAAAGTTAGCTTCCATTACCACCGAGTTGCTGGGATGTGGCAGGAAGCTTGCTGATGAACTAAAGGAAAGCTTATCTTGCCTGCTGGCCAGCGACAAAGTTGGCGAAGCTTCCAAAGAAGCAATTGCCTTTGGAGCAGACAAGGTTTATGCTGTAGAGCACCCTGCCCTCAAAGAATACCAGGCTGATTCCTATATGCAAGTCGCGGAAAAGCTGGCCAGAGATGTTTCCCCTCGGGTGATACTCATCGGGCAAACATCCATGGGTAGAGACCTGGCTCCTCGCCTTGCCTTCAGATTGGGTACCGGTGTGACAACAGACTGTCTGAATTTGAGCATAGACCCAGCAACAAAATTACTCGTGCAAACGCGCCCTGTTTACGGCGGCAACGCTCAAGCTGTATTTGTCAGCGAATCTATGCCTCAGATGGTTACCGTGAGGACCAAGGCAATGTCACCGTTGGAGCGTAATGCCTCAAGAAAAGGAGAGGTCATATCCACCAAGATTGACATAGATACGTCGAAGGTGCGGACAAAGGTGCTGGAGACCGTCAAGGAAGAGGCAGTTGGCATTAAGCTCGAAGACGCCCCTGTAATTGTCTCTGGAGGCCGGGGAATGGGCGGCCCTCAACCTTTCCAGACTACATTGAAAGCACTAGCCGATTTGCTGCATGGTGCGGTCGGTGCTTCACGTCCTCCGGCCGATAATGGCTGGGTGTCCGAGCACCTGCATATCGGCCTCACTGGCAAAATTGTTGCCCCTGATATCTACATTGCTGTAGCTATTTCAGGTGCCAGCCAGCACACGGCCGGCTGTTCAGGTTCCAAGCACATCATAGCCATCAATAAGGACCCTGAGGCAAATATATTCAGGGAGGCGCAATTTGGAGTGGTGGGTAAATATGAGGAAGTGGTACCAGCCTTTACTAGCAAGCTGAAGCAATTATTAGCTGGCTAGGATAAGTCGAGATAGCAGATTTATTAGCTGACCAGGAGGGTAGCGCACGAGCTATCAGCCGACGACTGTCAGCTAGTCCGCCTTCTTCCTCTCAGCGATGATCTTCTGACTGAGATGGGCGGGCACTTCTTCGTAGTGATCAAATTCCATGACAAAGCTGCCGCGCCCTTGCGTCAGTGACCTTAAATTGAGGGCATAACGAAGCAACTCTGCGTAAGGCGCCTGGGCGTCAATGACATTGATGCCATTGGCGGGATTCATTCCAAGCACGCGCCCTCTCTTAGTATTGAGGTCGCTGGTAATATCTCCGGTATACGTTTCCGGCACGGTTATAATAAGCTTCATCACAGGCTCGATCAATACCGGCTGTGCCTGAGATAATCCCTTTTTTAAGGCCTGTGCTCCTGCAACCTTAAAAGCAATGTCCGAGGAATCTACGGGATGGAAGCTACCGTCATAAAGGCTCACCTTCACATCAACTACAGGATACCCGGCGAGAACTCCCTCCTGCTTGGCCTCATTGACTCCCTTCTCCACAGAGGGAATGTAGTTCTGGGGTATTGAGCCTCCAACAATTTTCTTAACAAACTGGAATCCCCCACCCGGAGGCAGAGGCTCCAACTCCAGCAAGACATGCCCATATTGACCATGCCCGCCGGTCTGCTTCTTATGTTTATGCTCTGCATTGGCTGACACTGTAATAGTTTCTTTGTAAGGAATCTTGGGCGGATCTAACCTCACCTCTACTCCGAATTTGCGACGTATTTTCTCCCTGGTTATCTCCAGATGGTTATCACCAACTCCTGAAATAATAAACTCGTTAGTATCAGCCTCTCGACGTGTTTCAAGTGAAGGGTCCTCTTCACAAATCCTGGGCAAAACGGTGCTCATCTTGTCCAAATCGGATTTCGCCTGAGGCTGGATTGCCATGCTGAAATTCGCCTTAGGAAATTCGATACCGGGGAGTATCACAGAATGTTCACGGGCGCAGAGGGTGTCCCCGGTGGCGGTCAGACTCAACCTGGCCACTGCTCCGATATCCCCGGCAGTGACTTGAGGCGCCGTCTGTTGATTCTTGCCTAGCATGGTGAAAAGTTGGCCAATCCGTTCCATACTACTCTTGTTGGCATTCCAAACCTGGGAGTTGCTAGAAATAACGCCTGAATAAACCCGAAAATAGCTGAGCTTGCCTACATAGGGGTCTGCTGTGGTTTTGAAAACAAGAATGGATAATGTTGATTCAGAATCAGGTTTGATCTCTTCTTGATTGCCGGTGGAAGCATTCTTAGCCGCAACGGCACCATTCTCTTCGGGCGAAGGCAGGTAGGAGCAAATGCCATTGAGAATTTGCCGGGTGCCCACGCCTTTCAAAGCAGAGCCAGCAAAAACAGGCACCAGCCTGCCAGCGATTGTAGACTTCCTTATGGCAGCAAAGATCTCGTCGTTGTTTATGGCCTCGCCCTCCAGATACTTATTAATGAGTTCATCGTCAGCTTCCACGGCAGCCTCTACTAGTTTCTCACGACTGGCTTCTGCTTGTTCCCGGAGTGCCGAAGGTATTTCAGCTTCC
>CAYGWI010000070.1:0-4135 GCA_964353715.1 uncultured Dehalococcoidales bacterium
CCACCTTGGTTGCTTCAAATTGGAAGCTGCCCGTCTTGTTGATGGTGGCGCCGATAACTGCATCACCCACCTGTTTCTCAACAGGGATACTCTCCCCGGTAATCATGGACTCATCAACGCTGGAATAACCTTGGCGCACTATGCCATCCACGGGTATTCGCTCGCCCGGGCGTACCAGGACAAGGTCACCGACCTGGACATCTTCAACGGGAATCTCCCTCTGTTCGCCTTCACGGATGACTAGAGCGGTCTTCGGTTGCATGCCGATCAGCTTCTTCAATGCTTCCGAGGTTCGCCCTCTGGCTCTAGCTTCCAGAAAGCGGCCAAGTATGACCAGTGCTATGATCATCGCTGAGGTATCGAAGTATAAATGGGGTTCCGTCATCCCGGCGGCAAAAAGACTGGGGAAAACAACGGCTATCAGGCTGTAGAAGTAAGCCACCGAGGTACCTACCGCGATCAAGGTATTCATGTCGGAAGTCTTGTGTTTCAATGCCCCCCATGCCCCTCGGTAGAATCGCAGGCCGGCCCAGAACTGCACTGGCGTGGCCAGAGCCCACATTAGATAGGGCTGGCCTGGAAAGGAAGGGGTGAAACCCAGAATCATGATTATTGAGGCGAGGACAACAGCTACTATGAATCTCTTTCTGACAGCCCGAATCTCACGCTGGGCAGCAGTGGTCACATCCTCCAGAGCCTGCCCCTCGGGGCCAAGTTCATAGCCGGCGTCTTTTACCGCTCGCCTCATGTCAGCCGGCTCCGTTCCTTCCAGATACTCCACGGTAGCCTTATCTGAGGCCAGATTAACGCTAGCCGAAATTACCCCGGGCACGCTGGACAGAGCTTCCTCCACCCGGGCAACACAGGAAGCACAGGTCATCCCGCCCACCGGAAATATCGACTTCTTGGTGGCGACCCCATACCCTAATTGCGAGACGGTATCCTTGATCCTGGCAAGGTTCACCTTCGTGGGATCATATTTTATCGAAGCCTTCTCCGAAGCAAAGTTAACGTCAGCTTGTTCTATTCCGGGAGTCTCGGAAAGACCCTTCTCGATAGTGGCCGCACAGGTAGTGCAGGTCATCCCAGTTATATGGATTGAGGCCCTGTCGGACTTCTGAGAATTGGTGCTGTCGCCCACTATCTCTCCCTACCCTATCCTTCCTCTTCCCTCAACAAACCGCCGAATACGTTAACGCGGTATGATTCGTGCTCCCTTATCCGGCCAAGAAGTTCTTTCAGGCCAGGCTCTTTGTTTCTTTGGCAGCGCGGTCATAACCAGCCGCCGCCTCTGTTCGATCTTGATGCCAGCCCAAAGCATATCGTAAGCCTCTGTCGTCCTCTCAACTTCCCTGTGTCCAACAATCCGGACTGCCACCACCGTTCTTGCAAACAAACTGGCTAGCACGGACAATAATATGCGCGAATTTCTTCTCTAAGTGCTATAAATCTTCCAGCAAAGTGGTGAAGGTGTCATGATGGCCTTCCTCTTCCTCCAGTATCTTCTTGAAAAGAAAGCCTGTCGTGACATCACCTTCCTTAAACGCCGCCTCTATTATCTTCTTGTAAAGGGTTACGGCATTCGCCTCATCCTTAATATCCTGTTTTATCATCTCCTTGAGAGTGCTGCCCACGAAAATGGGGGTGGGCTTGGTTGTGGGTATTCCCCCAAGGTAAAAGAGCCTCTCCGCAATAGCTTCAGCATGTTTCATTTCGGCTATGCCGATCTTTTTGAGCTCATCGTGAACCGCAAACCCTTTTACCCCACCCCACTGGACATGTTGCCACATATACTGGACGGCCACCTGCAATTCTCTGGCAATCGCCTCATTCAACTTGCCCAGAAATGCCTTGGATACTTTGGTAACAGCATCGTGTTTTTCTACCATTTTACACCTCCAATTCTTTTCTTTGTCGTGGGACACCGTCAGTTTAGCAGATTCCGGAATGAGCAGCCAATGCTAAACAGCCCTTCTCACATTATGTCCTCCTTTGCTTATGCAATGCTTCGAGGCGGAAAGTTCAATCGCCTTAACCACTGCTCCTATGTGCCCCTTGCCTTGAAACTACTTGAATAGCCTTTCCAGCCTTTTGTTCACCTCATCCCAGTTGACGATATTCCAGAAGGCGTCAACAAACTTGGCTCTCTCGTTCTTGTAATCCAGATAATAGGCATGTTCCCAGACATCGATAACCATCAGTATGGTAAACATGGGATAAACATTTGTGTTATGTTTTTCTATTTGCATCACTATTGGTCTATTAGTTTGCCTGCAGAAACTTAGTGCTGCCCATCCTGAGCCTTCCACACTGGTGGCAGCCAGACTGAATTCCTTTTTGAATCTGTCGAAATTACCGAACTCCTTTTCTATAGCTGTGCCCAGAGTCCCGGTTGGCTTTCCCTCGCCTTTGCCCGTTGGCGCTAGATTGGCCCAGAACAATGAATGCAACAGATGCCCTCCGATGTGAAACGAAAGCTCTTTCAAGGTAGCTTTGACATCAAAGTCAGTATCCTCTTTGCGCGCCTTGTCCAGCCTCTCCAGTATGGCATTGGCGCCATTGACGTACGCCTGATGATGCTTTTGATGGTGTAGAGTTAGCTGTTCTTTGGACATGTACGGCTGTAGCTGATCATATCCGTAGGGCAATTGCGGCAGAGTATAGAATTTTGCTGTTTCCATGAGTTTTTCCCTCCTTTTCAAAAAATATGATTAAATACCAGCTACTGTTGATTGCCTCCCCATTTTGCTTTCTCAGCAATCTTCCTCCCAAACTCCCGGCACTGTTTCAAGCCAGCCTCATCTGGTCTGCGTAGCATTCTCAATCCGGGCTCTATCACATTCATTCCAAAGACGTGTTTCATTGTATCAGTCATCATCCGGATGGATTCGCCACTCCATCCATAGGACCCGAAAGCTGCTCCAACCTTCCCTTTTAGGTCTGCCTTCTCCATTTCAAAGAGAAACGTCTTCATCGAGGCTATCAGGTCATGATGATAGGTCGGGGCGCCCAGAACCACGGCATCAACATCCTTGACTTCGTCTGCTGTCGCGCTTACAGTCCGTTTTGATAAGGCTTCGATCCCAGCTTCTTTCATTCCCTCTTCAATCGCCTTGGCCATCGCCCCGGTATTGCCGCTCCTGGTGTCATAGATTATCGCTATTTTGGACATCCTACCTCCTTCACTACAGAAACTATCAGGCAAGGCCGCGCTCTTTGTGCTTTGTGGCAATGGTGGTGGCTAAGTTGTCCAGGGCCTTGAAATCCTCTTCTCTAGGAGATCCCTTGCTTATCACGGGAGCCAGCACTTCTGCCTTAAGATTGGGAATCATTGCCGCGAGTTGTTCCACAGCCTTGCTGCCCCAGCCATAAGAGCCGATAATGGAGATGAACTGGAGCTTGGGCCTTAAGGCATTGGCCAGGAATGCCGCGTAGGCGACGTTAGGATGCGGACCAACCAAGACTGTAGGCGTGCCGATGACCAGAGTGGCGGCGTCCACCAACGCCATGGCTAGTTTTCCAATATCAGTTGCCGCCAGGTTGAATTGCTTAACCGTAACGCCTCTGTCAGCCAGTGCTCCCACAAAATAGTCCACCATCTTTTGGGTGCTGCCATGCATGGAGATATAAGGCAACACAACTATGTTTTTCGGCGGATCGAATACCCAGCTTCGGTATGCTTCCAGGATGAACGAAGGTTTATCATACATGGGACCATGGCTGGGGGCGATGACATCAATCTTGTAGTTGTTTAGCTTCTCCAGATGTTTCTCAATGCTGGTGCGGAAAGGCATCATGATTTCCGCAAAGTACCTTTTGGCCGCTTCGTATGCCTGTCCTGCATCAGATACATACAAGTCTGTAGTAGCCAGATGAGAGCCAAAAAGGTCGCAGGGAAACAGCATCTTATCTTCCCGTAGATATGTAAGCATAGTCTCGGGCCAGTGTACCCAGGGGGCATGGATGAACTCCAGTGTTTTGTTCCCCAGGGACAAGGTTTCGCCGTCGTTTACGGTGAGGAATTTGTCCTCAGTGACAAGCAAAAGGGCTGCGAGTAAATCCTTGCCTTTAGGAGTAGTGACCACCTTGGCTTTGGGATACCTGGCCAGGACCTGGGGGATGCTGCCGGAGTGGT
>CAYGWI010000071.1:0-4119 GCA_964353715.1 uncultured Dehalococcoidales bacterium
TTGATTGGTATTTTTCCTTGTTGATCAGTGACCACAAAGGCACAGGAGTTTCTTTTATATCTGGCCGTTCTTCAGACGTGTAGATATGTTTGACACAGCTTTTCTCTAAATCCTCTAGAAAGAGCGGCATTATGTTTTCAGCCTCACTCAATACAAGATGGTCTATGTCATCAAACCCAAAATCTTCATACCCACGGCTAAAAAAGGGACCACCCGCAACAACCTTGGTCCCTAACTTTTTGCACCTGTCAATGACCTCCCTCGCCGAATTTTGCTGTGCCACCATAGCGCTGAGAAACACATAATCAGCCCACTTGAGGTCTTTATCTGTCAGGGTTGTGACATTCAAATCCACAAGCTTTTTCTCCCATTCCCTGGGAAGCATGGCAGCTACAGTTAATAAGCCCAGAGGGGGGAAAGCAGCCTTTTTAGAAATGAATTTCAAGGCATGTTTAAAACTCCAGAAGGTATCCGGATACTGGGGATAAACTAAGAGTATTTTCAACGTACGCTCCTTCTATGCTCTTTTCAGCACAGTGTGAACGATAATAACATAACACGAATCATTTTAACAGTGGCATACGTAAGCCGGGCAGCAGAAACAGAAAAGACAGAACGACTATGAAAGTCATAATGCAGCGGGATGTAGCAGAGTATTCTAGGTAGGATTTGACTCCAGGAGATCAGGGGGCCTCTATGATCTCCTCAAGGATTCCCTGACGACCTGCCTGTGCTGACAACCGAGACCATGTGTCTGCTACAAGCAGGTTATGGACGCTACGGATACTTGACAGGACAGCGCTTCCGCAATATCATAGCGGTTTACAACAATAACGGAAAGGAGAGAAAACATGGCAGTAACAATCAATTCCAGCCTCAAGGACCTACTCGCGGATCCCAAGGCAAAGGCTATACTTGAGAAGCATTTTCCTGGCTTCTCCAGCAATCCTCAGCTGCAAATGGCGATGGGCATGACCCTGAAGCAGGTCCAGCCCTTCTCCAAGGGTGTCATCACCGATGACAAGCTGAAGCTCATCGAACAGGAACTGAAGTAAGTCTAGACCGGGGTCTCGGTCTACTCTCAGCACAACAGAGAATCGGCGCCCGGGCGGTTGCCCGTAGAAGATTCCTATCCCCGCATCTCTATGTCGCCTATCGGATAGGCGCCGCGGGCGGTGGCATCGTTTTTTCTATCCCATCGTCTCAACCACCAAAACCGTTGCCCATGACCGGCCCCAATCCGGGATTCTTCTCCAAATGCCGCTAGCCGAGGTCCAATTTTTTGTGGACTGCATTTGAATTGTTTCGGGAAAAGGACTCTGCGAATAGGATTTCAGGGAAGGCAAATCGTGGGCAAGTATTACCCAACGCCTGAGGCGATATACCCATTGAAGCACACGCCAAATCATCCCTTGACGGTACAGAGGCTGCGATATAACATAGGCCAGATATAGCGGAGAACGAGACTGGTACGTGACAAGAGTTAGTGTCTTTTTGATTACGGCGGCCTTAATTGCCGGGATGATAGGCTATAGTGGTCGTGAGTCTTATACCCTCACTATTGCCAGCACTGCCGGAGGGTCGGTGATCGCCCCCGGAGAGGGGACTTTTGCCTATTATGAAGGGACTGTGGTCCCGTTGGTGGCTGGCATTGAGGCGGGCTATCGCCTGGTAAACTGGACTATCGATGCGGGCACCGTTGCCGATGTCAATGATGCCAGAACCACCATCACCATGAACGGCAACTGCTCTATCACCGCCAACTTTGAGGAGGTCAACTTCATGGTCGCCGCAGCCTACTATCACACGGTGGGACTCAGGTCCGACGGCACCGCGGTGGTCGTGGGATACAGCTACCGGAGTTACGGGCAGCACAATGTCGGCGATTGGACGGATATCACCCGGATCACCATGGGCTACACTCACACGGTGGGACTTAAGTCGGACGGCACCGTCATCGCCTTAGGGGGCAATAGTCAAGAACAGTGCAATGTCAGTAACTGGACTGACATCATAGGGGTGACCGCAGGCTCCAGGCACACGGTGGGGCTTGAGTCCGGCGGCACCGTGGTTGCCGTGGGACGGAATTACGAGGGGGAGTGCGATGTCGGCGACTGGACGGATATCATCCAAGTGGCCGGAGGCTACTATCACACTGTGGGGCTCAAGGAAGACGGTACTGTGGTCGCCGTGGGAGATAACAGTAGAGGGCAGTGCAATGTCCGCGGCTGGACGGACATCGTCCAGGTCGCCACAGGTGATTACCACACTGTAGGGGTTAGATCTGACGGCACCGTCGTCGCTACGGGATACAACGACATCGGGCAATGCAATGTCGGCAGGTGGACGAACATTATCCAAATCACAGCAGGCGGCAGCCACACCGTGGGGCTTGAGTCCGGCGGCACCGTGGTTGCCGCGGGCTCGAACTGGGCGGGGCAGCTCGATGTCGGCGACTGGTCGAACATCATCCGGGTCGCCGCAGGCAACTCCCACACAGTGGGAGTTAAGTCCGACGGCACCGTGGTCGCTATAGGATGGAACGACTTCATGCAGTGTATGGTCGACAGATGGATGCTCATCAGCTAGGCCGCCACGAATGACTGAACGTACAGTTGTCCAGAACCACTAAACTGAAAATTGTTGCCCCAAAAAAATTCAAGGGGAGCACTAATGCTCCCCTTAGCTTTGTCTTGGTGGCGGGGGTTGGATTTGAACCAACGACCTCCGGGCCACAGGACGGAAATCGAGTCCAGTTACTATGTCCTAGACACCGCACAAAGACTGTTGACAATTCTCCTAATAAGAATTTAGGAATGTTATCATATAATAGTGCAATAAGTATTATGAGGCTGACATAGGGTACGAAGATGTCAAAACGGCACTTGAGCTAGTAGGAGAATCTTGCCCCAGGTGTAGAGAGGGTGTAATTGAAGAGATTTGGACAGGGGGGATATATTAGGCAGTGATATTCTGACTCTCTGAGATTAGGAGGATACCAAATGGCAGAAGTTTCTCTATTGCGGGCGATTAAGCTTGGTATAAGAGGCATGCATAACTATATGACTAAACGTCCTCTAGTAGTCGGTTATGAAGTAACGCTCTCCTGCAACCTCAATTGCCGCCACTGTGACCTCGGGGGGTTAGTGAAGGACGAAAAGCAAATCAAACCAGAGGAGTATGGAGACTTAGCTCGACGTCTGAGTGCGGTCGCAGCGGTATTCTCTGGTGGTGAGCCGCTTCTACGCAAGGACATAGTGGCCATAGTCAAGGCTGTTAAGCAAGCTGATGGGACGCCGTACTTGATACTCGTCACCAACGGCATGCTGCTGAATGAGAGCATTTACCTGCAATTGCGTGAAGCCGGGGTGAATCAATTTTCCGTCTCTCTTGACTTCCCTGATGAGCGACAGAGTGAGTTTCGAGGGCAGCCAGCTCTCTACAGACATTTGGAGCAGACTCTGCCCCGCCTGGCAAAGCTTGGTTTTCGGGACGTTCTTTTGAACACAGCCATAAGTAAAGCTAATGTGAGGGAAATACTACCTTTAGCCAGTAGGGCCATTGAGTGGGGCGTAGGCATATCGTATAGTGCGTATACTCCGCTGCGAACAAACGATCAGGGCTATTGCGTCGAGAGTGAAGAAGATTTGAGAGTCTTACGTCAGGCCATTAACGAACTCGTAGCATTAAGAAAACGAGACAATCACATCGCCAACGCTGAGGCTATACTTCTCAACACCCTGAAATTCTTTGAACAGGCTTGTATGCCGAACTGTAAGGCCGGCACAAGATCTCTTGTTGTGATGCCTGACGGAAGCCTTGTTCCATGTTCAATGCACCGCATTAGATATGCTACCCAGAAAGAGATGGTAGAAAGATTCTCCCGAACTAATCAATGCAGTAGCTGCTATTGCGGACAAAGGTCTTATAGCGAGCTATCATTTTTGAATCACATGCAAAGTATCCCTTACTACATCAAACGGCTTTTCGCCGGGAATCTTTGACGACCTTCATTATGGTCGGGAAATTGAAGGGGAGCATTACTGCTCCCCTTAGCTTTGTCTTGGTGGCGGGGGTTGGATTTGAACCAACGACCTCCGGGTTATGAGCCCGACGAGC
>CAYGWI010000072.1:0-4104 GCA_964353715.1 uncultured Dehalococcoidales bacterium
ATTTTCCCTTTAGGGACAAGCGGTCGTAAGCGGCGGGTGGTATTGATATCAACGGTGAACGTATTGAGGTCTCGATTATTAATTCCGATGATCTCTGCGTCGCTATGAACTGCTCTTTCCATCTCGCCTTCATTGTGCACTTCCACCAGGCACCTTAATCCAAGTCCGTGACTTAGCGAGACTAGGTCCTTAAGCTGTTCCTGGCTCAGAATGGCTGCGACTAGTAATAAAGCATCAGCACCATAGGCACGAGACTCATATACCTGGTAAGGGTCGAAGATGAAATCCTTTCTCAGCAAGGGAAGGCCAACCACTTCTTTGATTGCTGCCAGGTGCTCATTGCTGCCCATAAAATAATTCGCTTCAGTGAGCACTGAAATAGCAGCAGCGCCACCCTCAGCGTAGGTCCGGGCCAACTCGGTGGGACTGAAGTTGGAGGTTAGTATCCCCCGTGACGGAGAGGCTTGTTTCACCTCGGCAATCAATCGAATGCGGTCGCCCCTGAGAGCCAGAGCGAAGTCAAGCGTTGACTTCTGACGGGTAATACGCTCCCGCAAATAAGTTGCGGGCGCTGCCTTCTTTGTCTGCTCGACCTCTTGCTTTTTTTGGGCGATGATCTTGTTCAACATTCCCTTTTTCCAGCTTTTGGCAACCCACTAAATACTGACTACTGACTCCTGGCTACTAACTGCTTTTCGCTGCTACTCTTTACTCAGGCTTCGGCTCAGGCTTATTAGTTCTTCGAGTCTGTCCAGCGCCTTTCCGCTGTCAATCGTTTTTTCAGCAATACAAACGCCTTCTTTGAGATCTGCTGCCTGGTTGGCAGCCACCAGTGCCGCAGCAGCGTTCATGATGACTATGTTGCGCCTGACGCCCACTTCTCCGCTTAATATGCCGCGCAGTATCCTGGCATTCTGCCTGGCTGTTCCTCCTCTGACTTGGGTCATACTGGCTTTCATAAACCCCAAGTCCTCGGGGAGTACTTCGTAGGGTGGCGACACTCCATGTCGAGTAATATCCCATACCAGAGACTTCCCGCTGATGGAGATTTCATCCATGCCATCGGTGCCGTGTACCACCAGGGAGTGCTCTGTCCCCAGACGGTGGAGAACAGAGGCAATCTTCTCTCCAAGTTCCCTGGAGGGCACACCGATGACCTGAAACTTGGCTCTGGCAGGATTGGTAAGAGGACCGAGAATATTAAACACAGTACGAATTCCTATTTCGCGTCGGGGGGCAGTGGCATATTTCATCGCCGGGTGAAAGTTGGGAGCGAACATGAAGCCGATACCCGCTGTTTCAACACATTGAGCAACAGCCCTAGGCCCCAGTTCAATCCTCACCCCCAGTGCCTCCAGGACATCGGCACTGCCGCAATGGCTGGACATTGCACGGTTACCATGCTTGGCTACTTTGAGTCCGGCACCGGCGACAACAAAAGCGGCGGCTGTGGAGATATTGAAACTGGAAGAGCCATCACCTCCTGTCCCGCAAGTATCAACCACCGGCGAAGCAACTCCAACCGGTGTTGCCTTAGCCTGCATGACAGTGGCCAAGCCGGCGATCTCATCCACCGTCTCCCCTTTGACACGCAGGGCGGTGACAAAAGCGGCAACCTGGGCAGGCGTGGCTTCGCCAATCATTATCTCCTCCATTACAGATGCCGCCTGCTCAAAGGTCAGGGAGCGACCGTTGACCGCGGTTTCGATAGCCTCTTTAATCACCGTTGGGCTCCTTGCTCTAGAAGATTCTTCAACAGGTTATTCATCATTTCGGTCTTAGTCGTTTCAGAGCGAAACCGAACGCGTAAAAGCATACCGGTCAGCCTCCGCCTGGTCAATAGCAGCAAGCAATGCTTGAGCTTTGTTCAGGCTCTCCTGGTATTCGCGCTCAGGGACGCTATCGGCGACGATGCCAGCGCCCGCCTGGATATAGGCGAGGTTATTCTTGATGATAATGGTACGTATAGTGATAGCAGTATCCAGGTTGCCCGAGAAGTCGAAATAGCCCACGGCGCCGGCATAGGGTCCTCTTTGCTCTCTTTCCAATTCGGCAATTATCTCCATGGCCCGGATTTTGGGAGCGCCGGAAACAGTACCGGCGGGAAAGCAGGAGCGGAGAGCATCAAACTGGGAAAGGCCGGCTCTGAGCCTGCCCTGAACGTGAGACACCAGATGCATAACATGTGAATAACGTTCCACGTCCATAAGCTGCGTTACCTCAACCGTGCCCGGCTCGCTGATTCTCCCGATGTCGTTGCGCCCCAGGTCAACGAGCATAATATGTTCAGCACGCTCCTTTTCATCGTGCCGGAGCTCCTCTTCCAGAGCCGTGTCTTCAACAGCATCTTTACCCCGACGGCGAGTGCCGGCAATAGGATGAGTGGATACTATGCCATCCTCAACTCGGACCAGCAGCTCGGGGGAGGCCCCGGCGATATAGAAATCACCCAGGTGGAGGTAGTACATGTAGGGAGAAGGGTTGATGGAGCGCAAGGCCCGATATATAGCAAAGGGATGGGCATAGGTACGGCGCGCTAACCGCTGCGATAAGACAGTCTGAATTACGTCGCCGGCATAGATATACTCCTTGGCTTGAGATACCAGAGCCTCGAACTCCGCCGGAGAGAAGTTTGACGATGCTTCAGATTCATGTGGCGGCGCATTCTTAAGTGTCTCAGAATGCATAGGCTCTTCCAACCTGTTCACCAGGTCGTCAATTCTATGAGTTGCCTCCCGGTATGCCGTGTCCACATCCCCGTCTACGTGAGCGTGGGAGACAACCTTGATCTTGTGAGTAACGTGGTCGAAAACAAGCAAGGTGTCTGCCAGCATCAACACAGACTCCGGGAGTCCTTGAGGATCTCTATCGGGACAGGGCAGTCTCTCAAAGTGGCAGGCAGCTTCATAGCTCAAGTAACCGACCATGCCGCCGTGAAATCTGGGAAGTCCGGCAATGGACACGGGGCGAAATTGCGCCAACTCCTTTTCCACCAAGTTCAGGGGGTCAACGGGGTTCTCATTTCCTGTCCTCAAGACAAAAAGAGGCTCGGTGCCAATGAAGCTATAGCGGGCCAGCCGCTCACCGCCCTCGACACTTTCTAGAAGGAAGGAGTAATTGCCTCGGGCTATCTTAAGGTAAGCGGACACTGGCGTCTCCAGGTCAGCCTGAATGTCCCGGCAAACAGGTACCAGATTGCCGTACTTCTTCAGTCGGCGAACTTCCTCCAGCGTTGGATGATACATATCACCTCACGACTATCAAAACAAAAAAACCCCTCGCCCAGGGGCGAGAGGTTTAACCTTCGCGGTGCCACCCTTTTTCGGCCTTTTCGGCCATCTCTTTTCAGGTACAGCCCGATCTGGCGATACCCTGGACTCTGATAACGCTGTCCCTGCGGCAAAACCTACTCAGCGTTAACCTTTCGGTTCGCGGCTCCCAGGTCCATTCCAGCCTTGCGCAAGTATCGGCTCACACCTTCCCCGACTCTCTGACCTCCGCCTCAGGCTGTACTAGTCCTGTTCTCAGCCTTTTCCCATATTCAATTATTTACAATATAAATCCTGCCCTGTGCTTTGTCAATAGCAGGATTCAAATGCGGGCTAATTTGCCGAACGAAAAGTGAGGCTTGAAGAACGGGAAACCCCTGGTTGCGGCGACATTTGCTACAGAGTCCTGTTCATTTTATACTAGAGCTGATGGCTGGAAACGACAGGATATTGGTAGTGGAAGATGACCGCAACCTGTTGGATACCCTCAGATACAACCTGCGCAAGGAAGGCTATGAAGTCGTTACCGCCACTGATGGTGCTGAAGCTCTGAATGTCGCCCGCAGAGAAAAGCCCGACCTCATCATCCTCGATATAATGTTGCCCAGGCTGAGCGGCTTCGAGGTCTGTCGCGTTCTTCGTAAGGAGATGATAGTGCCGATACTAATGCTGACCGCCAAGACTGAAGAGACCGACAAGATAGTCGGGTTGGAAATTGGTGCCGATGATTATATGACCAAGCCGTTCAGCATGAGAGAGCTACTGGCTCGCTCAGGGGCCATGCTTCGCCGGGCTAAGATGATTGAAATGCAGCCCGAACCAAGAGAGGCATTGC
>CAYGWI010000073.1:0-4086 GCA_964353715.1 uncultured Dehalococcoidales bacterium
GCAATGTTTCAGGAGGCTAAATGGCAAGTCGGGATCGAGATATTGTTTCCGTAATCAAAGATCAAATTGAGCATTTTGGCGCTGCTGTGGCTGTGGCTAATGTGGGCACAGTGGTGGAGGTAGGTGATGGCATTGCCCGCATCCATGGGCTGGGGAACGCTGCTTACAACGAATTGCTGCAATTCCCCCACGATATCATGGGTCTCGCGTTGAATCTGGAAGAGGATAATGTTGGTGCTGTTATCCTTGGTGATTACAGCCAGATTAAGGAAGGGGATGAGGTGAAGGCGACCGGCATGGTGGTTGAGGTTCCCGTAGGCAGCAGCCTTATTGGCCGGGTAGTCGATCCTCTGGGGCGTCCCCGAGATGGTAAAGGGGCAATTAAGACAGAGAGAACGCGCCCCGTAGAAGTAGTGGCGCCAAACGTAACAAAAAGAAGGCCTGTGGATACACCGGTGATGACAGGCATTAAGGCCATTGATAGCATGATTCCTATTGGGCGAGGCCAGCGTGAGCTTATCATTGGCGATCGTTTTACCGGCAAATCAGCTATTCCTATCGATACTATAATCGCCCAAAAAGGCGGCGACCTCATTTGTATCTATGTTGCCATTGGGCAAAAAACATCGAAAGTAGCTCAGGTGGTAGCTACTTTGGAGAAATATGGAGCTATGGAGCACACTATCGTGGTGGCTGCCGATGCTTCCGACCCTGCTCCGTTGCAGTACCTCGCCCCTTATGCCGGCTGCGCTATGGGCGAAGAGTTCATGGAACAGGGAAAGGATGCCCTGATTGTTTATGATGACCTTTATAAGCATGCCTGGGCTTATCGTCAGCTTTCCCTACTGCTTCGCCGTCCACCGGGCAGAGAAGCCTATCCGGGAGACATTTTCTATTTGCATAGTCGGCTTCTGGAAAGGGCGGCTAAGTTAGCCCCTGAGTATGGCGGTGGCTCGCTTACCGCCTTGCCTATCATCGAGACTCAAGCTGGGGATATGTCAGCCTATATCCCCACAAATGTGATTTCGATTACCGATGGGCAAATATATCTGGAGACGGACCTATTCAATGCGGGAATTCGGCCGGCGATAAACGTGGGATTGTCGGTATCTCGAGTCGGCGCTTCTGCTCAGCGCAAGGCCATGAGGCAGGTGGCAGGCAGGTTACGACTAGACCTGGCTCAATTCCGTGAGCTTCAGGCTTTTGCCCAATTTGGTGCTGCTGACCTGGACAAGGCGACGAGAGACCAGCTGGAGCGGGGCAGACGTATTACTGAAGTGCTGAAGCAACCGCAGTATTCTCCCATGTCCTTGGGGAAAGAGGTACTGATTCTTTATGCCGTGACCAGCGGCTATCTTGACGAGGTGCCTGTAGACAAAGTTACTGCGTGGGAGGGGAAATTTCACAGGTTTATGGGGACTAATCATCCTGACCTAGAGCAAAAGATTAACAGTGATAAGGAGATAAGGCCTGAGACTGAGGAAGCTCTGAAAGCAGCAATTAGAGAGTTCAAGGAGCAACTATCAGCCGTCGGCTGAGAGCTTTCGGCCAATGGTCAGTACTCAAATCCTTCGTAGGCGGATACGCAGTGTTCAGGGCACCTCCAAGATTTGCAAAGCTATGGAGATGATTGCCACTGCCAAGATGAGGCGATCTCAGGAGCAGGCGATAGCCGGGCGGCCTTATGCCGAGGAGATAGGCAAGGTGGTATCCGACCTTGCTGTGGAAGCTCAAGCCAGTGGTAAGATCCACCCCTTGCTACAGAAGCGCGAGGTCAAGAAGATCGCTATAATCCACATGACTACTGACCGTGGACTGTGTAGTGGGCTAAACGCCAATCAGAATCGCCTTGTCGCCGGCTTTGTTGTGGAGCAGACTGTGCCTGTTTCCCTTGTTACTGTGGGTCGTAAGGGGCGGACCTTCGCACGCATTACCCACCAGGATCTCCGTGCTGAGTTCACAGGAATCGGCGACCGGCCCAGTTTGCTGGAAACCACGCCTATTGCACGGGTGGTCATGGATGATTATACCAATGGCGGAGTTGACCAGGTGTATCTTGCCTATCCTCGTTTCGTCACAACCATGATTCAACGACCTACAGTGGAAGTGTTGCTTCCCATTGAGCCCGCCGTGCTGCCTCGAGCCCAAACGGTAGAATACATTTACGAACCAGACCCCGGTGCTGTTTTGAGTGAGTTACTGCCAAGGTACGTGGAGATGAAGGTATACCATGCTATACTCGAGCTCATTGCCAGTGAGCAATCGGCACGCATGGTGGCTATGCGCAATGCCAGCGATAATGCTAAGGAACTTATTGAGGATCTAACGTTGGCATTGAATAAAGTCCGACAGGAGACAATTACAAAGGAGATCTGCGATATCTGTGGAGGAGCTGAGGCTTTGGCTTAGATGTCTCGGGGAGGTAAATGGCAATTCTGCTTTTCGTCATTCTGAGCCCTTTGGGCGAAGAATCTAATGTGGACTCTCGGGTCAGAGTGACAATTTTTTAGGGAGGTAATAGATGGCAAAGGGCAAGGTAGTTCAAGTTATCGGCACGGTAGTTGATGTGGAATTCCCGCCCGATGCGCTGCCGGCCATATATAACGGCATAGAGATTCCTTTAGATGGTGGCAAAATAGTTCTTGAGGCGCAACACCACATTGGCAACAACTGGGTACGAGCTGTCGCGTTAACTCCTACAGAGGGATTGATGAGGGGGGCTGAAGCGATTGACATGGGAACTCCGATAACTGTGCCGGTGGGCAGGGCGACCCTGGGCCGGTTATTCAATGTTTTCGGTGAACCTTTAGACGGACTGGGAGAGGTGAAGGCGGAACAACGCTATCCTATTCACCGCTCACCTCCCCTTCTCACAGAGCAGCAGACAACCCTTCAAATTCTGGAGACAGGGCTCAAAGTGATGGACCTCATCACCCCGTTTACTAAGGGAGGAAAGGTGGGGGCATACGGTGGGGCTGGCGTGGGCAAGACGGTTATCATTACGGAACTTATTCGTAACATCGCTACTGAGCATGGTGGCTTTTCGGTTTTTGCCGGCGTGGGTGAAAGATCGCGTGAGGGAAATGACCTCTGGTTGGAAATGAAGAGGTCTGGTGTTCTGGATAAGACCGTTCTTGTCTTTGGGCAGATGAATGAGAGCCCTGGTGTGCGCTCTCGAGTAGCGCTGACTGGAGTGACTATGGCGGAGTATTTCCGTGATGTCGAAGGCCAGGATGTCCTTCTGTTCATAGATAACATATATCGTTATGTTCTGGCCAATATGGAACTGTCGGCTCTTCTGGGACGTATGCCCTCAGCAGTGGGTTACCAGCCTACATTGGGCACAGATGTTGGCGAGCTGGAAGAAAGGATTACCACGACCAAGAAGGGCTCGATCACGTCCTTTCAGGCTATCTATGTGCCTGCTGATGATTATACTGACCCGGGTATAGTAGCTACTTATGGCCATCTGGATGCTGTCATTGCCTTGGAGCGTTCCATAGCTGAATTGGGCATATACCCGGCTGTCGATCCTTTGACCTCGACCTCTCGCATACTCGATCCTGCTATTGTCGGCGAGGAACATTATCAGGTGGCCAGAGGGGTACAGCGGACGTTACAAAGGTATAAGGAGCTACAGGACATAATAGCTATCCTGGGTATGGAGGAATTGAGCGAAGAGGATAAGCTTGCTGTAAATCGAGCCCGGCGAATTCAAAGGTTCTGCTCCCAGCCATTTCATGTGGCTGAGGTCTTTACAGGCACTCCGGGCAAATACGTGCCTGTCAAGGAGACCGTGCGTGGCTTTAAGGAAATCCTGGAAGGAAAGCACGATGACCTTCCTGAAGCTGCCTTTTTTATGGTGGGTACCATTGATGAAGCTGTGGAGAAGGCCAAGAGTATTAGAGGAGGATAAAGGGGGTTTCCTAAAGATTCGGAGAATTTTTGGGGTGAGATAATGGCTGCGTTCAGGTTAGAAATTGTTACAGCCGAGAGGATGATATTTGCTGACGATGTTAATGAGGTTGTTGCCTGGGGAGTAGAGGGACAATTAGGCATTCTTCCCCATCATGCTCCTTTGATGAC
>CAYGWI010000074.1:0-4075 GCA_964353715.1 uncultured Dehalococcoidales bacterium
CTAACCCAGTCTCTGGATGCATGTAGTAATACTTCCGCAAGCTGTGACAGAAGGGTACTAGATATTAGATACTAGATATTAGATATTAGAAAGTCGGATTAGGCCGAGGAGATTGCCGCGCCCTGACAAGTCCGGGCTCGCAATGACGAACAAAAGTGATCTGTTTCCGCGAGCCCTGTTCCGAGCGTAGGTGAGGAATGTCGAGCCGCACGCTCAGAAATTGTCGGGCCTGCCGATTGCTTTCGATGAATTCTCCCTTCAGATTGACGCCGTTTCCTCGCCGCCTACCGGCAGAGAACGCAACCGAATCCGCGTATCCTCAAGGACCACAATGCTGCCCTCTTCCAAGCTCTTCCGGAGGCTCGCCAGATTGGCTAAGAGAAAAGCCAGCTGATTATCAGGGCGCCTTGACGAACGACGAAACAGAACTACAGAGGGCTTTGACTCCTGGCGCAAAGCCAGCAATGTACCGAAGTCAGTGTCTGCCGAAATGAGAATACGCCCCCTCGTCGCGAGCCCGTTCCAAAATCTGGCTATCAGTTGCGGTCTGCATATCATAGTCCCGGACATGAACGGCATCGTGACCCGCTTTATGCAGTTCGGCAGAAACTAGCGGCGACAGGGCATTATCCACCAGAAACTTCATGGCGCTACTACCGGCAGCTCCCGCTCCTTGACCGCTTCGGCAGCATAGCGCAACGCTTCACGGATGTCTTCCTTTCTGAGGTCCGGGTAGGCTCGGAGGATTTTAGCTTCGCTCATCCCTTCAGCCACCATGCCCACAATAGTGGCCACAGGAATGCGCAGCCCCCTAACGCAGGGGACACCACCCATTCGTTCGGGGTCGACAGTAATCCGTTCAAATTTCATCTTACTTGCCTCCGCCGTTTATCATAAGCCAAATCTGCCAAACATACAACCGGCATTGCCTCGTTACCACGGGAGTCAATCACGTTCACAGCGACGCGTTCTGGCTGCGGGCTGAAGCACCGAAGGAGGGGAATCCCGAGCTCGCCACGCCCAAAGGGGGAAATTCTAAGCACCAGGCACCAAGTTCCTTCGGCAAGCTCAGAGCAGGGACTTCGGCTTTGCTCAGGACATGCCTTAAGAGGGGAAAAAGGTGGCAGCACCTGGCTATTCCGATAACAGGGTTGCCAGCTTCTGGAGCGCCTCCGAGATTGTCCCGGCTGGCAAAGTGCATATCAATTCGGCATGTCGAGCACGCCAATCCAGACTCTTGACCTGGTCAGACAGTATTGCTCCTGCCACCGGCAACCCGGCGGGAAGAAGGACCTCGAAAGGGTAGCCTTTGGGCTGGCTGGTTATGGGACAAAGGACGGCCAGTCCTACTTTGCTGTTATAGCTTTGCGGTGACAGAACCACGGCGGGACGGCGTCCGGCCTGTTCGTGCCCTGCCTGCGGATTCAGGGTCACCCACACCACATCTCCACAGCGAGGCACGTAGGCACGGCGGTCTACCACGTTTCGTTCCCCACGGCAGAGCCGGTATCAACTTCGCGATGAAGGTTATCCCTGGTGACCTTTGATAGCAGCTGTTCGAGGGTCAGCACCGGCTTAGTTACCGGCGTGACAACGATCTTCCCCTCTGCCAGCGATATTTCGACGGCCGTCTCTTTCCGGAGTCCCACTTCATCGGCGAAGGATTTCGGAATGCGCAACGCGAGACTGTTACCCCATTTCTGAACACGCGTCTTCATATCAACCCTCCATTCACAGTATCTACAATGAAGATACACCCTAGGCAGGTATTTGTCAAGCGCATGGACGGCCTCTACCGGCGCCCTGAGACTCTTCGGCCCGGCCAGGTCGGGGCTTCTTTGATAACTCCCCCGCCTGCCATAGCTGTGCGGCGGGCAGGCCTAACCCCTCTTATCCTAAGAGGGGGATTATCGTCGCGCAAGGACGGGATGAAACGTCTCATCCTGAATAGGAATTTGGTTAGAATGAACGATTACAAAGCAAGGTGTTGACAATATAACATATATGTTATATACTTACTATGCTGCACTATACATGAGAGACATGCGCAGGGAGTGCCCAAGTGATAAATAAGAAGGCTACGAATTACGAGGAATTTGAGGCAGAATTGCTCAAAAGGCCTGGCATTCGCAAGGAATATGATGCTTTAAGGCCCAAGTATAACATTATACGCAGCATAATAGAGCGCAGAAACCAGTTACAGATCAGCCAGGCGCAACTGGCCGAGATTATCGGAACAAAGCAACCCGCCATTTCCAGACTGGAAAATGGCGCTTATAACACTACCCTTAGCACATTTTTCAAGGTTGCCGATGCTCTCGGCCTGGATATTTCTCTGGAAGTGCGGCACGCAAGTTCCAGGACTTAGCACAAGGTCCTGGCTTTGCTCCCGGTCTGTGAGTTTAACTGCTTCTTCAGTTGACCGGATTTCGTCATACTCCACCATTCACCACGGCAGATTTTTCAGGCTGCTGTCGTGATACCCAGCGCAGACTTTACCAACATCACATAAGAGCCTGGTGACCGCACCTTTTGCTGTGTTTGTTGTTCATAACTCCCCCGCCTGCCAAAGAACTTGTTCGGCGGGCAGGCCTAGCCCCTCTTACCTTAAGAGGGGGACTGAGAGATTGCCGCGGGCTGCGCCCTCGCAACGACTTCGTCGGATTGCCACGCTTCCCCTTCGCTACGCTCAGGGCTCCGGCTCGCCGCAATGACAAGGGAGGTGGGCGAACAGGGACTTTCGTCCCATTACCATTTTCTGCGGAGATTCTTACTTTTGGGTGATTGTGCGGCCAGCTGAAACGAGTTAGTCTTAAGACAGGCGATCCGAAGCAACGATGGTAAAAGGCGGGGGAGATTGTGAACACAGCCTGGCCGGAGGACCGAGAAAGTAGCCAGAACAAATATTGCGGCTGACAGGTAGACCGCAAGCCTCTTAACGAACAATGATTGGAGGGCGCAATGAAGAAGAAGGACACAGTTAAGAAGATCCGAGACAAATCCTGCCTCAATGTCAGCGATTGGGTGACCTTCCTGTCCGGCGAGAAGCACGGCATGATGAGCAACGTAGTGAACTTCAGTATGTTACTCATAGCCGCGATCGCCCTGGTCCTGGCAACAAGTGGATACACCGTGTTCGTCATCGCGAGTGTGATCATAGCTTTGGGGTGTGTAGCCTGGGCATACTTCACGGTGCTTGGACCCCTTCACCAGCGGGGCAGCCTGGCGGATGGGATACTCAAGAGAATCATATCCGGCGAACTCAAAGATGCAGATACCATACGCCACGAATGGGTGCTGGGGCTGACTGTCATCAGGCGAGGATGGCTCCGCCAGGGGAAGGGCAGACTCGCTGCTCTCAAGCGAGCGTGGCGCCTGCAACGGGAAGCGGCACTAGCTGCTCTCAGGGAAACATGGAGCCACCAGGGGGCAAGATTAGCGACATTCACGCAGACATGGCGCCTGTGGTAGGCGGGAGCGTAAACTAAGTTCAAATTTCAAAGCTCAAATGTCAAACAAAGCCCAAATGCCTTAATGCCAAAGGGCCTGGGGCTAGAGACTGGAGATTAGAGACACCTAGAGACAGTAGACCGTAGTCAGGAGTCGGGAGTCAGGAGACAGTAGTTGATGGTTGATGGTTAGATGGTTGATGGTTGGATGGAGGCAGAACGGGTTTGTAGAGTTTGTTGGGTTTGTTGAGTTTGGGGCTAGTTAGAGACACGATAGAGATACAGTGGAGATACGATAGAGAGAAGTCGGGTCTATTGGGTTCATAGAGTTCGTTGAGTTTATAGAGTTCATAGAGACTGGAGATTGGAGGCGGTTAGATGGTTTGATAGTTGATGGTTAGATGGTTGGTGGTTGGATGGTTAGGTGGTTGAGGGTCAGTGAGGTGCGGCTGCTTCACACAGCTTCTCTGGCTAGGCAACAGGCTCTCTCACTGCTACGGTAAGAGACTCGATACCGGATTCCTGGGGAATCGCTTCGTTGCACGCCTGACAGGATTCCAGGTAAAGCTCTATGGCTTCTTTGGCCATAGAAATGGCTTCTTCTTTGGTCTCACCCTGCGTGTAGC
>CAYGWI010000075.1:0-4009 GCA_964353715.1 uncultured Dehalococcoidales bacterium
TTATCAATCCGGCCAGCATCACTGTAGCTGTTCCTTGCTGGTCATCATGCCACACAGGAATCTCAGCTTCGGCCCTCAGGCGGTCAAGAATATAGAAGCACTTAGGATTGGCGATATCTTCCAGGTTAATGCCGCCGAAAGATGGCTGCAGCCATTTAACCGCCTGAATGATTTCATCAGGGTCTTTGGTATTTAAACAGATAGGCACAGCATCGACGCCACCAAGGTATTTGAACAATAAGCACTTTCCTTCCATTACGGGATAGCCTGCCTTCGGCCCAATATCCCCCAGTCCCAGCACCCTGGTACAATCCGAAACAACAGCTATGGTGTTCCATCTGTTAGTCAGCTCCGCAAATTTCGACTCGTCTGCCTTTATCGCCCGGCAGGGCTCAGCGACACCGGGGGTATAATAGATGGCAAAATCATTAAAATCACGGACCTCGCATTTGGGCACTGTCTGCATCTTACCGCGATAGAATGCATGCAGTTTCATGGCATCTTCCGCTGGTTTCTTTGCTTTAGCCAAGAGTGCTTCTTTGGTTACTTTCTGCGACATGAATTCCTCCTTTTGATCGACTCGGGTAAGTACATTAGCTATACAAGCTCGGCTTCACAATTTCGCTTCCTCAGCTCCTGCAGCAATATCTGCTTCTCCGTGGAGCCCCCTCACTCCCAGACTTCGTCTTCGGCGAGGTCTTCCTCCATCCCTAATTCTTCGTCCTCGTCCTCCAAATAGTTAAGGGGGCCCTCATGGGTAAGGGACTCTTTTCTGCTCAGGAATAGGCGAGAAAAGACCCTCTTTATCTCAGAGCCGCATTCGGGGCATCTTGTCAGCGGTTCATCATTCATACCCTGTCTGACCTCGAACTTGCCCTTACATACCTTGCAGTGAGCACCATTTCTTGATTTATACTCATAAATTGGCATTGCACCCTCCTCCTTTCATAGATCATAAGCCCAATAAATTGGGCAACTACATCCTCTATTTTGTAGTGCGCCCCTAAAGGGTCGCGCTACATTTTGGGACACCTTCATAATAGCAGGCGATCATTTCGCCTGCAATCACAAGTACGCAAAATTTTCTACTTACCGCAGCAATGCTTGTATTTCTTGCCCGAGCCGCACGGGCAGGGGTCATTACGCCCAGCCCTTCTGCCCACCGGCATTGCCTCCTTCTTCTTTTGCGGAGCGTCCTTGGCAAGACCGACGTGATAAATAGTATGAGCGACATCATGCTGGATGCTGGCTAACAGGGCTTCAAAAGAGGCATGCCCTTCCCTCTTATACACGACCAGCGGCTGCTCCTGGCCGACAGCCCGCAGACCTATCCCTTGCCGCAAGTGATCCATAGTCGTAAGGTGCTCCATCCATAACCGGTCAACAACTCGCAACATCACCAGCCTCTCCGCTGTTCGCATGTTTTCAGAACCTAGCTCCTGCTCACGCTGGTCATAAAGTCCCGTGGCATAATCAGTCAACTTCTCTGTGATCTGCTTGTCGCTAAGTTCAGAAAGCCCGTCGCTTCTTAACTGAGGCGGCAAGGGGAAGATGGTGGATACATCCTCAAGTAAGCCGGAGAGACTAGATTTCTCCAGTTCACCCCCACCTTCTTCTCCCTTCAAGGGAGAGGTTAGGTGAGGGCCACTGAGATGCTTGGCTACCAGACCCCGAATTTCATCCCCGACCATAGATAGTATATTGGCCTTGAGGTCGGCGCCGCCGAGGATCTTCTTCCTCTCCGCGTAAATTACCTCGCGGTGCTTGTTGACGACATCGTCATATTCCACAAGGTGTTTGCGAATATCGAAATGATAAGCTTCAGTCTTGACCTGAGAATTGGTCATAGCCTTGGTGGCGAATGAATGCTCAATTGGAGTGTTTTCATCCATGCCTGCCCACTGCATGATCCCCTTGACACGCTCGCCACCAAAGCGGCTGATAATCTCATCTTCCATGGAAGCATAGAAACGAGAGCTGCCGGGGTCTCCCTGCCTTCCTGCCCTTCCTCGAAGCTGATTATCAATGCGCCTGGCTTCGTGGTGCTCAGTACCTACAATGTGAAGCCCTCCCTGCTCAACGACATTATTATGCTCTTCCTGCCATTCCACCCCGTCACGCCCCTCGGGATTGCCACCAAGGATAATATCCACACCCCGCCCGGCCATATTGGTAGCGACTGTCACCGCTCCCAGACGCCCGGCCTGGGCGACTATAGTTGCCTCTTTCTCGTGATGCTTGGCATTTAACACCTGATGGGGAACTCCATTTCTCGTCAGGAGATCAGATAAAAGCTCTGATTTCTCGATAGAGGTCGTGCCGATAAGGACAGGCCTTTTCTGGTCATTTAATTGCTTGATTTCCATGGCCACAGCGGCAAACTTGGTCTTCTCGTCTTTGTAAATCTGGTCAGGGTGCTCAGTGCGAATCAATGGCTTGTTCGTTGGTATGACTACAACTTCCAGCTTATAGATCTTGTGGAACTCCTCGGCTTCTGTAACTGCGGTACCGGTCATGCCCGCCAGTTTCTGATACGTGCGGAAGTAGTTCTGGAAGGTGATGGTAGCCAGGGTAACCGATTCACGTTGAATCTTCACTCTCTCCTTGGCTTCAATGGCTTGATGCAGTCCCTCAGAATACCTCCTGCCGAACATCAATCTGCCCGTGAATTCATCCACTATGATGACCTGCCCATCCTTGACCACATAGTCCTTGTCCCTCTTGAACAGGACATGGGCTTTAAGGGCACTGTCCAGATATTGCGTGAGAAAGTAATTGGAGGGATCATAAAGTTCAGGTGCTTTCAGCAAGCCTTCTTGCTTCAGCATCTTCTCCATCCTGGTCATGCCCGTCTCGGTAAGGTGGACAGAGCGGGTTCGCTCATCAATGGCATAGTCTGCGTCTTTGCCAAGGCGGGAAACCAGCTGGGCGAAGGCGTAATATTTCTGAGCTGCTTCTTCGGCAGCCCCGCTGATAATCAATGGTGTGCGAGCTTCGTCAATAAGGATGTTATCAACTTCGTCTACGATGGCATAGTTCAAAGAACGCTGGACACATTGGGACAAGTCCCAGACCATATTATCCCGGAGGTAATCGAAACCAAACTCATTATTGGTGCCGTACGTTATATCTGCCTCATAAGCCTGGCGGCGGGTGATAGGGCGGAGAAATTTCCACTTCTGGTCTTCCGACTCATGGCTGGGGTCGTAGACATAGGAAGGGGCAGGTTGGCCAGTCGCCTGCTGAGCATTGATGCAAGCCACGGTTGCACCCAGAGCGTGGTAAATGGGACCCATCCAGTGGCAGTCCCGCTTGGCGAGATAATCATTAACGGTGACCAGATGGCAGCTCTGCACGGCGAGGGCATTGAGGTAAAGGGGCAGGGTAGCTACCAGGGTTTTCCCCTCACCGGTTTTCATCTCGGCTATCTTGCCCTGATGAAGGACGATTCCCCCTATCAACTGGACATCGAAATGTCTCTGCTTTATGGTTCGCTTGGCTGCCTCTCTAACAGCGGCGTACGCCTCGGGCAGAATCTCATCCAGACCCTCGCCATCCTTCAGTCGCGCCTTAAACTCACCGGTTTTGGCCCGGAGTTCAGCGTCGCTGAGTTTTTCAAAGTCCGGCTCGAACGAGTTTATATCGCCAACCAGAGGCTGAACGCGCCTCAATTCTTTCTCGTTGGAATCGATCAGACTGCTGAGCCACTTAACCATCTGTTGAAAGAACCCCAAATCCTAATCTCTAGGCTCTAAGCAAATTCCCTTGAAAAGCAAAGAGTAAAAATAAAAAGGCAAAATGACAGGGCAAAGATCAAAACCCTTTACATCTTAATTTGTCACTTTGATTTTTGCCTTTCTATAGTGCTTAGGATTCTGGATTTCCTAATCCCTCTACTATCCTTCAAACATCGCCCCCACTGATAGTCCGGTATGGATGCGATGAATTGCTTCGCCGATAAGCGAGGCTATGGACAGAACGGTAATCTTGTTCAGTTTCTTATCGTCAT
>CAYGWI010000076.1:0-3950 GCA_964353715.1 uncultured Dehalococcoidales bacterium
AAGGCATCTTTCGGTACTCGACGAGGTCTGGGATACGGTGCCCGAGGAGGCACAGACAGCCGTGGCACACGCGAGAAACGTGTCGGAGACAGGGCGGGGAAATGCCCTGGCGGCTCTGGCAGGGAATAACACAGTGTGGGCGACTGAACTGAACTTGGCGGCCCTGGAAGGGAGGTTGAACAGGATCAGGGCTAGAGTTCAGAACGCAGAGGCAGTGCAGATTGCCCTGCAGCAGTTTGAGGCCATGGGTGAGTTGGGTGAAGGTATTTACCGGATTGGCCAGGAAATAGGCTTGAACATAACCTGCGTGGAAGAGCTTATGGCTGAGGCAACCATCGGGCATCTGGAAGTGCTGGCGGAGGTGTACGATGCAGTGCCGGAAGAAGCCCGACCAGCCATAGAAAGGACCATGGCTACTTTGATGATGCGGCATCAAAACAGGGTGCAGGCGTTGGAACAGAAGGGAGTTGAGGCTCCTCCGGCTCCGGTCATACCCGAACAGATACGAGAAAGGATAGAGGAAAGAATACAGGAACAGGAACAAGGGGCACCGCGCGGAACAACGCTCTCGGTGCCGGGTGTTCCTGCTGGGACAAGGCAGCTGGATGGCCATGGTGCAGCGTAAAGATTCAATAAACGGACAGTATACTGTCACTAACGACAGGGCCTTTGATGAAAGAAGAAAGGAGGACAAACAGAAGAAAGATGTGATTATCAATAGGGTAACGTCTATCCGGACATTGGAGAAACTGAACTATTATTATGAAGGAGGACAAAAATGAAGAAATTTGCACTGGCACTCGTAACTATTCTTGCTATGCTGGCTGCATCGGGAGCAGGTTGTGGAGAAGCGACAGGAACAGGGACAGGGATCTTGGAACTGTATCTTTCCGATGCGCCGACAGACGCCGAAAACGTCACCGGCGTCTATATCACTATCAACGAAATCCAATATCATATGGATGATCAATGGGTAACGTGCGAAGAATTTGTAGGCCCCAAAACATATAACTTGCTGGAGTTAACCGACGGAAATTCCACCTTGCTGGGTGAGTTGGTATTACCTGGTGGGCACTACAATCAAATTCGCTTCCTGCTTGATGCTCCGGAAATGGGTCAGGACCCGATCAATCCGGGCTGCTACCTCGAATTTGCCGATAACTCCACCGAGCCTCTCTTCGTCCCCAGTGGCAATACGACGGGTTTTAAAGCGGTAGGGGAGTTCACGGTGCCCGTCAACGGAACTGTGGAAATTACCACAGACTTTGATGTCCGTAAATCTGTCCATCTGGCAGCTTCTCACTACATCTTGTGGCCAACAATCAGAACGGTGGTCAACAATGAAGCCGGGCGTATCTCCGGTGTAGTTACAAACAACTCTACGTACACAGACATAATTGTATTTGCCTACGAAGACGGAACTTGGGCTGACACAGAAGACGACGAACCGGTTTATCCGGCATCTAGATTCCCCAGTGCAGTCAACAGCGGGAAGATGTGTGACGACGGCCACTACACAATACCTTTTTTGGCTGCTGGAACCTACGATCTGGCTGTCGCCGGATATGACGGCGCGGATTTTGGGGAGGTACTGGGTTTCATATCCGATGTGGTAGTTGAAAGCAACCACACGACACACCAGAACATAGACACCGATGCTTTGAAGGCTAGCCTTTAGCAGCGTTCACCGGAACCTCCGATGGAATTTCTTTCCCTTGGGTGTGGGGTCAGGGTGAGGCAGATTATTCTCCCTCCCCTGACTCCGTCCCATCAGGGAGGGCAATCATGCCGGTGCAGTTGAGAGAGAAGATGTCATCGTTGTGAGACCTGTCCGACAGGAACTGGAGCTTCATGCTTGCCAGGGCCAAGTCACTATGCGAATGATATCGGGATTCTGAAAATGACCGGAATATTAGTCGAAATGAACGGGGCTTGTGTATGAGAAAGCGCTTTCTAATCCTATTTGCCGCTGGAATTGGCCTTGGTCTGCTCGTCATGTCCGGGTTGAGCTGTGTTGCCTACTACGAAAACCCGCCGGCTACTCCGTTTGACATGACAGAGTCGGAGATTAAGGCATACATCACGCCCAATTGCACGTTGGTCAGGGATTGTCTGCAAGGCATCCTCGACGATCCTCCTTACGAACCTACCAAGGCCGACTTTGATGCTATCCGCGATTGGGTCGCTGTCAATATCGATTATGTGTCTGACGAAGAGCAATGGGGTGTTGAAGAATACTGGCAAACACCGGAGGAAACACTCTCTCTGCAAACTGGAGATTGCGAGGATTTCGCGATTTTGCTCTGTACCCTCCTTAGAGCCTTTGGTATTGATGACGAGCATATATACATCGCCATCGGTGTTGACAATGACGGCTACGGTCATGCCTTCCTAATAGAGGACTGGTATCTCGACGGCGAGTGGCGGGCGATAGAGCCTCAGGTAGAAGCCGAACCATTTCGTCCCGGACGACGCTTCAAGGATTTTAACCTGGCCGATTTTCTGCTGCTCCGTCATTATGAAATTATCGCCGCCTTCAACGACTTCCTCTACTATGATGAGTCTTTTCCCTGGGATATCGGCTAACCGAGATTCCAGCACCGGCTAGAATTGCGACAGCCGCGGGCGATGTCGCATGGTCGCTCTCAGAACCGCAGCGACGGAGCTTACCTTGAGCGAAGCCAGAATGCTCCCCGGAAAGGCTACAGGCAAAGACCCTCTCATGAGATCAGGATGGGCACTTACTCTTTCAAGTGGACGAGAAGAAGGATGTTGGAAACGGCAAGGAAATTGTTGTGCGGGCAGATCAGTAGGCAGAGATAGGTTGTTTATCGGTGATGATTCTTTTGGCCGCAGTTAACTGCCGGCGGATATGCTTCGGAATAGTAAACATGGCTTGATGGGTCAGGCCATCGTAGGATTTCAGCTTCTTTGATATCCTTTTTGAGATTCTGGCGTCGATTTCTTCGAAAGTCAATCTAGCGGGGTCAAGGGTCTCAGAAGCCGCAACAAAGCCCCATAAGCCAAAGAAGGAAGGCACATGCACCTGGTAAGGGCGGGCTATTGAGAAGACGTTTCCCAAAGTATTGGCAATAGCGGTGAAATTATCTAAGTTCTTCCATTCGGAAGGTTCAGCCTGCACTGACATAATGCCAGCGGTCCCCAGTTTTTGTTTGACTATTTGGTAGAATTCGCGGGTGTATAGCAGGCGTGCTGGCCCTTGCTCCAGAGGGTCCACGAGGTCAATGATGATGACATCGAATTCGTCGCTGCTTTCCTCCAGGTATTGTCTGGCGTCGGCAAAATGAAGCTCTGCTCTGGGGTCATCGAAAGCCTTCTGGTGCCAGGAGGGCAGGAAACGGCGGCAAAGCTTTACCACCTCTTCATCGATATCCACCATGACAGCCCTTTTTACTGTCTTGTGTGCCAGGACTTCCCTCAAGGTGGCACCCTCACCTCCCCCGGCAATTAATACTGCCTCTGGCCGAGGGTGAGTAAGCATAGCCGGGTGCACAAGAGCTTCGTGGTAGATAAATTCATCCGCCTCGCTGGATTGAATCTTGCCGTCGAGGACGAGGCAAACGCCGTAGCTGCCCGTATTGATAATATCTACGGACTGAAACTTAGTTCGCCCTGAATATATCCTTTCCTTGATGCTATGTAATACAGTAAGGTCAGGACTTATGTGATCAGAGAAGCATCTATGTTTATCAGGGTCGCTGTCTTTCATTTTACACACTCGACTTGGCTGTCCTCCATAATCCCCCTGCGAAGTTCGATCAAAGAGTGGGTTTGGGCCCCTAGCCGTTCTGTTATCAACTTGGCAGCCTTTTCCGGGTCTACAGTGGTCCCGCAGGTGAAAACGTCTACGGCGGCGTATCTGTGTTCCGGCCACGTGTGAATGGCAATATGTGATTCAGCGATGTTGACCACTCCGCTTACTCCATGAG